>CALAJG010000315.1 GCA_937923375.1 uncultured Leucothrix sp. | reverse complement strand
CCGGTAGCACTCTCTCGGGGCAATAGGCAATATGGATATCCTGATTGTCCCCGGTTAACTTTAAATCGGGGCGTTCTTCTGCTATCCATGCAGCAAGTTTCTCTGTTGTTCCAACAGGGCTTGTGGATTCCAGAATAATTAGATTCCCTTTACGCAATAATGGGGCCAGTGACTTCGTGGCAGATTGAATATAGCTTAGGTCTGGTTCATGATCATCTTTGAAAGGTGTAGGCACTGCTATTATGTAGGCATCTGCAGGTGGAGTCGTCGTCGTTGCCTTAAGATTTCCAGATGACACCACTTCTTTGACCAGAGATTCAAGACCTGTTTCGACTATATGAATCTTACCGCAGTTTATTAGATCCACTGTGGCTGGATTGATATCAACACCAATAACATTAACACCTTTCGAGGCTAATAAGGCAGCAGTAGGAAGGCCGATATAACCCAAGCCCATCATCACAATAGTGTTATATTTTGATTCTGTATCACATTGCATCTCTTAATCTCCTGAGAATTCTCTCACTCGCTTTACCGTCACCATAAGGGTTGTGCATACAGCTGATTTGCTTGTAATATTCCGTGTTATTTAGTAATTGTTCTGATTCTTTCAGGATCTTGTGGGGGCTTGAACCTACGAGTTTGACAGTGCCGGCCTTAACAGCTTCCGGGCGTTCGGTTGTTTCTCTGGTGACCAGAACAGGTTTTCCCAATGAGGGCGCTTCTTCTTGAATGCCACCTGAGTCCGTAATAACAAAATATGCTTTGTTCATTAGGTAAACAAAGGGCACATAGCATTGGGGTTCTATCAAATGAATCCGGGATTGGTTTCCTAAAATCGCATACACTGGTTTTTGAACATTCGGGTTAAGATGTACTGGATAGACAATCCGTACATTTTTATTTTCTGCCAGTTTCAACAACGACTTACACATATCCTCTAATGGCTTGCCAAAATTCTCACGTCGATGCCCTGTTACAAGAATGATTCGTTCTTTAACATCATTCTTTTGAGGAAGAAAAGAGAATGTTTCTTCAAGTGATTTTTCTAAATTTGAGTCAGCTTTAATTTTTTCAGTTACCCATAGCAGGGCATCGATTACAGTGTTTCCGGTGACCTCGACTTGTTCTTCTTGTATGCCTTCATTGATTAAGTTCTGCTTTGCCCATTGAGTGGGCGCGAAGTGTATATCACAAATACTGCTGGTTAACTTGCGATTCATTTCCTCTGGCCAAGGCGAATAAATATTTCCTGTACGCAAGCCGGCCTCAATATGACAAACAGGTACTTGGGCATAATAACCTGCTAAGCTAGCTGCCATTGTTGTTGTTGTATCGCCGTGTACTAAGACACGGTCTGGTTTAAATTCATTAAGCGTCTTACGTAACCCTATAATCACATGTGATGTGATATCACTTAAATCCTGATTTTTTTTCATTATATTCAAATCATAGTCAGGCGTAATATTGAACAACTGCAGTACTTGATCAAGCATTTCCCTGTGTTGTCCTGTTACGCATACCTTCGTTTCAAAATTATCATCCGTTTTAAGAGCGCGAACCACCGGAGCCATTTTTATTGCCTCCGGTCGAGTACCAAAAACAACTAGAATTTTAGTTTTCATATTGATGCTATCCCTAGTGAAAATATGAGTTGTTCATTTAAAAATAAATTGTCTATCAAAATGATTTCTCTCACGTGAGCGCAGGAAAAAGTTGTTGGGGTCTGCGGCGGGGGGAGTACGTGGGCTTCACGTCTGTCGCAACAACGCCTAGTAAATTTCCATTGGTAATTACCAAGCGATTTAGTGCAAGAGAGAGATCATTAATACGTGTTTTGTTGATTTGTACGCTATGAATTGTTGCGTCTACAAAGGTTGAAAGGATTATTGAATCTGATATGTCTCTCACGGGGGGAGAGTCCACAATTACGACATCAAACCTTTGTTGACCAAGCTCAATCAAGTCCGCCATTTTTTTGCTTGCAATGAGCTCAACTGGCTTTTTTGGTATACTGCCAGAAGGAATAATAACTAGCCTGTTGGAAATTTTAGATATTTGTACAATATCCGCTAAATTTGATTTACCTAATAGATAATTGGATAACCCTTTTCTTCTTCTTCCTTTTAAAAGTCGTTTTTCAATAGAGGGGTTACGCATGTCTGCATCAATTAATAAAACCTTTTTCCCCAATAATATGTAGGCGCAAGCTAAATTGATGGCTGTAGATGTCTTACCTTCATCACTAGTTGAGCTTGTAAATAGGATAGACCTTGGTGATTGTTGTTCTTTAGAATAAGCAAGGTTAGTCCTAAATGAACTTATTGCCTCTGGTAAAAGCGAATGGGCCTTATTATATATGAGCAACGAGGTGTCTATTCCCGATCGCTTTTTAATTTTTGGAATTTTCCCAAGGACTGGTAGATTTGCAAACTTTTCTAATTCGTTCTCATTTCTTACCAGGCCATGTGTTATTTCTCTGTACAGAGCCAGAAGTGAGCCAATAAATAAGCCTAAGAACGTCCCGCCCATCATATTCAGCAGACGTCTTGGCCTTATCTTTTTTCTTGGTACAGCTGCTTTATTAATTATTGAAATATTGTTGACTGCTACATTCTCAGCAACAGTTACTTCATTGAGACGCTTTAACAGCGCGTTATAAAGGTCTCTGTTACTGGAAGCTTCACGTTTAAGATTATTATAATTAAGCGCCTGATTTTGAGCGACCATCAATTCATTCTTAAGCTGATTCGCTCTGGTCTTCAGCTTATCTACTTTTTCTTTTGAAGCCTGATACCTATTACTAGCTAAAGCCCGGGTGTCTCTAAGTGTGTTATTTTTTTCTCGTGTGATTTCTTGTGTAATTTGTTTGATTCGCTCTTGCAACCTTCTCATTGCAGGATAGCTAGGCTTAAAGGTCTGTAGCATTTCCTGATAATCTGAAAATAATTGGCTTTTTTGTTGATTTAGCACCTGAATGGTTGGGTTATTCATGACATTTTGAATGCCAGAACTGCCCATGGAAAGGAGTTGGTTGTTTTCATCATCAATCAAGTCCCTTTCTGCTATAGAGGACATTTCTTCTAATTTTTGAAGCGTTCTCAGCTTTACCGATTGAGACTCATCAAACTTGATAATATTATTGGTTGATGCATAGTCATCTAGCAATAGTTCAGAGTCCTCCAGTTTTTGCTTAGCCTTTTTTACACTACTCTCCAAATAGTCTCGGGTATAAGAGTTTGCTCCTCTCTTTTTTTCCATATTTGACTCAATGAAATTCTGCGCCAAAGAATTAGCAATTCTGCTAGCTAAAACTGGATCAGAGTTTTCATATGAAATTTTTACTAATCGACTCTCAAGAACTGGGCTGATTGATAGATTTGATAAAAATACTTCTTCTATAGTTTTCTCTTTTAATACGTCTTTAGATTTTTTGGGGTCAATAAAATCTAATTGAGCCGCATTGAGATTGAGCTCCTTAATCACTCGACTTGCTAGTGTAGGGTTAGTTAATAAACCATATTGCGTACTGTAAAACTCTTTATCCTCTGCATTTGAAGTCATTCTTTCAAATTCAATAACTTTATAAGAGTTTCTGGATATCTCTAACATCGTGGTTGCTTTGAAAGCTGGTTTTATCTGAAAGCTAATTATCAAAGCAATTAATGAGAAAATTAATGTAGTAAATATTATTATCCATTTTCTATGAATGAGTGCCGATAGTATTTTGGAAAGATCAAACGAAGGTTCCTTTTCCGTACTTTGATTAACATAGCCATATATAGGTTGTGCTATATTCTGCTCTTTTACGATGGGCACCTTTCTCTCGAAATATCGGGGATTAACTGACTGGTCATATTTATTGAGAGCCATCCTTAAAGTTCCTTTAAAATCAAATGACACAAAGTTTGATTGCAATAAGATTTTAAATTATCAGTAAAGGGGCAATAACAAGATCGCAATCATGCCGGAAGCCACGCTTTTCCTGACAGGTGACGTAGCAGTTAATTTTCTGGCTGCTGCTGATAGATGATTAAAAGTTGTCATCCAGGAAGTGCTTCAGAGATCACGAAGTCTGAGTAGTCGACACTGATGATTAGTAAAGGCAAGGAGGACTTTGAGGGGCAGAAAATTGTTTTATGCAGCAGCGTAAATCAACGCACGAAAATATTACCTGTGTGAATTAATTGTTTAATCTTTGGCCGGTGAAGTAACGAGAGAGTTTTCCAATCGTTCTTCCTGGGTTACTTCTCGCCAAATGGTGTTGATGGAGATTATTCCTAGAATATCACCTGTATTGAATGCCGCATTTCGATCATTTGGTTCATCGAATAAGGTCGAACCGTAGCTTTTTTGCATATCTTCGGAATAACCCAGAAGATTTAATAACGTTGGAAATAATGAAAAATGATCACTCTTATTGAAGTTAAGTGTTGCGGCTTCATTAAATTTAGCAATAAGACCATCATTGCTACTCATCAACATCAAAGGAACAAGCCCCTCTGCGGCCGGTGCGCCTTCACCCGAGGAGCAATGTGTAGTGCTGCCTTCTTTAAAATACTGTCCATGATCGGAGGTATAAACCACCACAGTATCGTCAAGATCCAGCTCGTCAAAAAACTGTTGAAAGAATTTGTCCACAGTCCAGTGAATAGAGTTTTTATAGGCGTTGATTACCGACTGCATACCAATACTTTTACTGTTTGAATCCATTAACCCAGACAGACCATTTTGATTTGGCACTACAGGCTGGTATATAGCCTCGCTTTCTGGGTAGTTTTCAGCATATGGAAAATGTGCACCGTTCTTATTTGCGTATATAAAGGTAGGGACATCGCTTAACAGCTCTTTTTTGATTAGTTCAAGTAATTTGTAATCTAGCTGTGGTGATTCAACATCTTTCACTTTATAGAATTTATCGATATATTGAGCCTCTGTTGCTGTCATGTAATTTTGGTAATCATTCGGCTTAGTAGCCATGATTCCTGACGCTTGCGCATCTATGTAGACAGTCTTGAAGCCTGCTTTTTTTGCATACTGCCATATTGAAGGGCTAGTTCTTACGGTTTGGATAAGATTATCGCGAGTTGCACCAAGCCTTAAGATCGCATTTGATCTTGCTGAACAATTACTGCCCGACACTGCGACACCAAAGTCAGCTATTTTATTTAGGTTATCATCAAATCCCTTAAGGTATTGATCTTGTCTAGAATATATATAATTAGGGCTGACACTTTCGTCTATTAGATAAACAAGGTGTTTGGCTTTAGGTGGCTTTACTGGAGCACTCTTGACAGTGTCTCTTTCTTGAGGGGTGTGCATAAGTGACTTGTAGCCAATTGCCATTACCATGGATATGGGAGAAAACTGTTTAGGCAAGCCAGCGACAGCTCTGTCTGATTTAATATAAATCAAACTACAAAATATCAATATGGGTAGTACAGGTAACCAAGCTGTGTACCCTAAATACTTTGCAGTTTTATTACTGAGTTTAGGGGGAGGGTAAGCTATAACTGCAAATCCAATTAAAGCGACGACACCTGCTTTAATGGTAGCGTCCATAAAATAGCTGACGGCTCTACCTGCTTCATGCCGAGCTTGCCAGAGCTCAAACACATCAAGAACTTCTAACTCCGATCCACCAGCAGCATAAAATCCATATGAAATAGCCGTTGTTAATGCAATTATTGCCCCCCAAAATATTCGATAGATCGCCTTTTGCTGGAAGCTAACGGTGAATAACACCAGAATTGAAAATACCCAAAGAACTGTAAATACGATCAGTATGGAATATTTTTGGTCACTAATCAGATAACTTAGACGCTGGCTAAAATTTTGATTTGTAAAATAAACGAATGCGACTAAAGCTAGTGCCTTCAAACCGAAATTTACTAGTAGATTCGAATTAATTTTCATTAAATATCAATTCCTTGCCTAAGTATTGGGCTAGTAGCTAAATAAAAATCATGTATAGAGATATGAGCTACTGTAAATAAAAAGATTAAAACCGGCATGACGTTGTTTTTCTACTACTGACTAGCGCTTTAGTTTTCAGGTTACCGAATAAACTATCCTGTAAAGAGTCAGTGTTCTGCCCTTTATTTTTAGAGTAAGATTTAGTTAACGGAGGTTTCATAGTCCAATTAGTGAGTATTACTACCTTGAACTCTAAATTGCTTATCAAAGCTTGCTCTTAACATCATCAAGGTGAATTTACTGTTTGTGAATAAGTAACGCCGCCAAAGTCTGCCAGGTTCTTGTATGACACGATAAAACCATTCTAATCCATACATTTGCATCCAGGTTGGCGCTCGTTTTGTGACTCCTGCTACTACATCAAACGTGCCACCGACGCCCATAACAAAGTCTACATTTAGCTCTTTTCTCCAGCGGTTGATGAAGTTTTCTTTTTTTGGTGAGCTCATTGCTACGAATAGAAGCTTTGCTCCTGATTCATTAATTTTATGGATAACTTCTTCTTCCTGTTCTTCTGAAAAATAACCATGATTCGAGCCATTAATTCTCAGTGTTGGGAATTTTTTCTTTAGCTCATCTGAAGTTTTATCAAGTACCTCTTGGGTAGCTCCTAAGAGGAAAATACCATTCTCTAAGCGCGCTGAGCTTTTAATAAGCTCATGAAATAAATCTATCCCTGATACTCGCTCAGTAACTTTGTCACTAAATAACTTTGCCCCCCATAACAGGCCCATTCCATCAATGTTAATAATGTCACTGCTATTCACTGAGTCGCGAAGAATAGGATCATTCTGCATATTCACTATTTTTGCCACATTTACAACGACATGCTGTGTGAAAGTTCCTTGATCAATTCGGTCATTAATAACTTTGACCGTTTCTTTCATCGTCAGTGTATCCATTTTACTTCCGAGAAATTTTATCATTGTGTCTACCTCATCCTTGAGAATGGATTTAGA
>CALAJG010000314.1 GCA_937923375.1 uncultured Leucothrix sp. | reverse complement strand
CTCTCGTGAGTGGTCTGACACGCTAAACTTCTTCAAGAACATGATGGATGATGCAGGTCCTGCAGGTTTCGCAACTAATGGTTTCAACGAAAACCTATCTCTTTTCCAACAGGGAAAATGTGGTATGTGGATCGATGCAACTGTTGCTGCTTCTTTCGTAACGAATCCTAAAGACTCTAAAGTAGCTGATAAAGTTGGTTTCGCTCTAGCACCTGATAATGGTTTGGGCAAGCGCTCTAACTGGCTATGGGCATGGGCACTTGCTATCCCAGCAGGTACTCAAAAAGAAGCTGCTGCTAAGCAATTCATCGAGTGGGCTACTTCTAAGGACTACATCGAGCTAGTAGCTGCTAAAGAAGGATGGGCTAACGTTCCTCCTGGAGCACGTACTTCTCTCTATGAGAATGCTAACTACAAGGACATTCCTTTCGCGAAGATGACGTTGGAGTCAATCCTATCTGCTGATCCAAACAACTCTACTGTTGATCCGAGCCCATACGTTGGTGTTCAGTTCGCTGCTATCCCAGAGTTTGCTGGTATCGCAACAGAAGTAAGCCAAGAGTTCTCTGCTGCCTACGCAGGTAAGCAGACAGTTGCTGAAGCATTGGCAAAAGCTCAGACTATCACTAATGACGCTATGGAAGCTGCTGGTTACAAGTAACAGCTGATAGCTACAATTAGTCTGTAAGTTCCAGAGGGCGGCTTTGAGCCGCCCTTTGAGTTTGATCTCAGATAAATCCATCCAATTTTCGACCGAAACGCTGCCACTTCGGCGACAGAGAGGTAATATCATGGCCACGCAACACTCAAGATCCGCAGCTCGTATGATGATGGCACCTGCGGTAGTCCTCCTGCTAGGGTGGATGCTCGTTCCGTTGATCATGACGTTGTTTTTCTCATTCAAGAAATACTTACCCCTACGCGGTGATACATTAGGCGGCGGCTTGGAGTGGGTAGGGTTTCAAAACTATGTGCGCTTCTTCAGCTCCAGTTCGTTCTGGCCAAGTGTACAAACCACGCTAATCATTGTTGGTAGCGTACTTATTATTACCGTTCTGCTAGGGACGCTGCTGGCGTTGTTATTAGACCAGCCAATGTGGGGGCAAGGTGTTGTCCGCATCTTAGTTATCGCCCCATTCTTTGTCATGCCGACCGTTTCTGCGTTGGTATGGAAAAATATGTTCATGGATCCGGTCAACGGCATACTCGCACATCTCTGGAAGTTTTTTGATGCGGTGCCGATACAATGGCTTTCCCATGAATCGCTGCCGTCAATTATTATGATTGTGTCCTGGCAATGGCTACCCTTTGCCACGCTGATCTTACTGACCGCAGTGCAGTCGCTGGATAGCGAACAGCTGGAGGCGTCCGAAATGGACGGTGCTCCAAAGCTTAAAAGATTCTGGCATATTGTATTGCCGCACCTATCGCGCGCCATTACGATTGTCATCCTCATTCAGACAATCTTTCTGTTATCAATATTCGCAGAAATATTTGTCACCACCGGTGGTGCGTTTGGCACTAAAACACTGACCTATTTGATCTTCCAGCGCGTACTGGATAGTCAGAACGTCGGGCTCGGTTCCGCAGGTGGTGTGTATGCCATCATCCTCGCCAATATCGTTGCCATCTTCCTTATGCGCATCGTCGGCAAGAATCTAGATACTTAAAGGGGGGACGGGATATGGCACGCGCAGTCACAAGTCAACGTAAAGCAATCAATACCATCTTTGCATGGTCAATTGGTCTTTTGATCTTCTTCCCTATTTTATGGACGATTCTGACCAGTTTCAAAACCGAAGCACAGGCGATCAATGATCCACCGATTTTCTTCTTTTTTGATTGGACGCTAGAGAACTATGCAGTGGTTCAAGAGCGATCTGATTATCTGAAGTTTTTATGGAATTCGATCATTATCGCCGGTGGCTCCACCCTGCTCGGTATTCTTATCGGGGTGCCTGCAGCCTGGTCAATGGCCTTTGTACCTTCACGTCGTACCAAAGACATTCTACTGTGGATGCTCTCCACCAAGATGCTCCCAGCCGTAGGTGTGCTCTACCCGATTTACTTGTTATTCATCGAAATGGGATTACTGGACAGTCGATTTGGCTTAGTCATTGTGCTGATGCTGATTAATCTACCCATCATTATTTGGATGCTTTACACCTATTTTAAGGAAATTCCGGTCGACATTCTGGAAGCAGCACGCATGGATGGAGCCTCTCTACGAAATGAGATTATGTATGTGCTGACGCCCATGGCGATTCCGGGTATTGCGTCAACGATGCTGCTGAATTTCATTCTAGCCTGGAACGAAGCGTTCTGGACACTCAATTTAACGGCAGCTAAAGCTGCCCCGCTCACCGCTTTTATTGCGAGTTATTCAAGCCCGGAAGGTTTGTTTTTTGCCAAGCTAAGTGCGGCTTCTACCATGGCCATCGCGCCCATTTTGATCCTGGGCTGGTTCAGCCAGAAGCAACTGGTTCGTGGTTTAACATTCGGCGCAGTGAAATAAGAGGAAATTATGGGACGTATTGTACTTGATCAAGTCAGCAAGAGCTTCGGTAAAACCGAGGTTATCCCACCGCTGGATCTGACGATAGAAGATGGTGAATTCACTGTGTTTGTTGGGCCGTCAGGCTGTGGTAAATCAACACTACTGCGTCTGATTGCGGGCTTAGAAGATGTCAGCGGCGGTAAAGTCAGTATCGATGGCAAGGAAATGACGGAAGTCCCTCCTGCCAAGCGCGGACTGTCAATGGTATTCCAGTCCTATGCACTTTACCCGCATATGTCTGTTCGCAAGAATATCGCGTTTCCATTGCGTATGGCAAAAATGGACAAGGCTGAAATCAAAAAACGCGTTGAAGATGCGGCGACGGTGCTAAACCTCACTGATTACCTGAGCAGACGGCCAGGCCAGCTGTCAGGTGGACAGCGTCAGCGGGTGGCGATTGGCCGCGCTATTGTACGTGAGCCGTCAGCGTTCTTGTTCGATGAGCCGCTTTCAAATCTTGATGCGGCACTACGTGTCGGTATGCGGTTAGAGATCAGCGAGATGCATAAGCGCCTTGCCACAACCATGATCTATGTGACACACGATCAGGTAGAGGCCATGACCATGGCTGACAAAATCGTAGTGTTACAAGCGGGTGTCATTGAACAGGTTGGAAGTCCACTGGAACTATACCGAGCGCCTCGTAACACCTTTGTAGCAGGCTTTATCGGTAGCCCAAAAATGAACCTCTTAACAGGGGAAGAAGCGGCTAAGCACGATGCTCATACCATTGGTATTCGTCCTGAACACATCACTATCTCTAATGAGAGTGGGACATGGGAAGGCGTTGTTGGCGTTTCTGAGCACTTGGGTTCTGACTCTTTCTTCCATGTAAAGTGTGACGGATTTGAAGATCCGCTGACAGTTCGTGCCGGCGGAGAGCTTCAGCTAAGCTATGGCGCTAAAGTGTTTCTTACGCCTGATACTGCCCATCTACATCGATTTAATGATCAGGGACTGCGCATCGAATGAACAGGTTGTCGGGTAAAACAGCACTGATCACGGGCGCGGCGCGTGGTATTGGCTTGGAATTTGCCCGAACCTATATTGCTGAAGGCGCTCGTGTAGCAATTGGCGATATTAATATTGATCGTGCCCAAGCGGCTGCCAAATCATTGGGCGATGCTGCTATTGCGGTCACAATGGATGTCACTCAGCAAGACAGTATTGATGCGGCGGTAGTAGAAACTATCGAACATCTGGGACAGATAGACATACTTATTAACAATGCTGCGATCTTTAGCGCTGCACCTGTTACCGAGATTACCCGTACAGACTTTGATGCTGTATTTGCAATTAATGTGTCTGGTGTTTTGTTTACGATGCAAGCGGTTGCAAAGCATATGATCGAACGTGGCGGTGGCGGCAAAATCATTAATATGGCTAGTCAGGCAGGTCGTCGTGGTGAGCCACTCGTTGCTGTGTACTGCGCCACAAAAGCCGCTGTAATTAGCCTGACTCAGTCAGCGGGCCTTAACCTAATTGAACACGGCATTAATGTGAATGCCATCGCACCCGGTGTGGTTGATGGTGAGCATTGGGACGGTGTGGATGCCTTCTTTGCTAAATATGAAAACAAGCCGCTAGGACAAAAGCGAAAAGAAGTGGGTGAGGCAGTACCCTATGGTCGCATGGGTGTCGCTGGAGATTTGACGGGTATGGCCGTTTTTTTAGCCAGTGAAGAATCAGATTATATCGTTGCCCAGACTTATAATGTCGACGGCGGACAATGGATGAGCTAATGGGTAACACAATGAACAACAAACTAAATTCAACACCATTGAAACTGAGTAACGACACCCTGTCAGCACTTCCTGCGAATATTGTTCGGCCTGACTATGACCGAGCAACCCTCACCCCAGGGATTATTCATATTGGACTTGGAAACTTTCACCGTGCCCACCAATCCTGGTATCTACATCGTTTGATGCAGGATGGACTGGCTCAGGACTGGGCCATCATTGGCGCTGGCATGCGCCCATACGACGAAGAACAGCGCTTGAAAATGGCTGCACAGGACTACCTCACTACATTAATCGAGCTTGACCCAGTGCTGGGCACATCGGCTGAGGTGGTTGGGTCGATGATTGATTACGTACCAGTGGTTGAAGGTAACCGCCCGCTGATTGAACGGATGGCTGGAGATGATATTCGTATCGTTGCGCTAACCATCACCGAAGGTGGATATTATATTGATCCGGCAAGCAAAGGCTTTGATGCTACGCACCCGGATATTATCCACGACGCGGCAAACCCTGAAACCCCTCAAACTGCGTTTGGGGCCATGATTGCCGCTCTCAAATTACGTCGTGAGCGAGGCATTCGCCCATTTACGGGACTTTGTTGCGACAATTTACAGGGTAACGGTGACATCCTGCGTCAGACCTTAATTTCGCTAGCCCGGCTTTCTGACCCAGAAATGGCAGAGTGGATTGAGGAGAATTGCAGCTTTCCGAACTCTATGGTGGATTGCATTGTTCCAGCGACCGGGCCGAATGAAATTGCCATGGCACGTGAGTTCGGCATTGATGACGCAGTTCCGGTAACCCATGAGTCATTCCGCCAATGGGTAATAGAAGATGATTTCTGTGCAGGGAGACCGGACTGGGATAAAGCCGGTGCGGTATTCACCGATGCTGTTCACGATTATGAAGCCATGAAAATCCGCATTTTAAACGCTGGTCACCAAGTGCTGGCAAATGCTGGAGAGCTGTTGGGACTGGCAACGATTGCTGATTGTATGGCGCATCCACTACTCGCTGAATTCCTTTCTAAAGTCGAGCATCAGGAGATCGCACCGCATGTTAAGCCGGTTCCAGATATGCAGCCAGACACTTATATCGACCTGATAGCCACCCGCTTCGCTAATCCAGCGATTCTCGACACAACTCGGCGCGTAGCATTCGATGGCTCCTCCAGGCATACTGGTTTTGTGCTGCCAATTTTACGCGATGCGCTAGCATCAGGCACATCAGTAGAAGGACTTAGCTTAGTTGAAGCGCTGTGGGCTCGGATGTGTGCTGGCACCCGTGAAGATGGTAGCGAAATTGAAGCGAATGATCCTTATTGGGACACTCTAGTGGTGACCGCTCAACGAACTAAACAAGAACCTCTGGCTTGGCTAGAAATGCGCCAAACTTATGGTGATTTGGCAGATCAACCGCGTTTCGCCAGCGCTTTTGCAAAATGGCTGACGCTGATTTGGGATCAGGGTGTAGAGGCGACAATGAAGCAATATTGTGAGCAAACCTAATCCATAACTCCAGCATTGATTAGTTATCATCCAGTGAACCTTTAACTCGAAACGACTCTTAAGCTACTCAGCTAAGGCCCTCGCCGCCAGCCCCAGCGGCTGCTCTCTAGCAGTAATCATCGCAATCTTACTGTCAATCCGAGGCTCAAAAGCCATCAAGCCGCTTTTTGACAAGCCCCCATTTCTAAGCCGCCCCTGTATTATCGGAAAACCCGGTTTCTCCGCACTATCGTTAACTGGTATCGTTGGCAAGAACCATTAGAACGGCGACATGCCAATTACACTTCACCATCAATGGAGATTATTGATGAATACAGTACAAGAACCCGCCCGCGAGATTGACGTAATACACCAGACAGAAGTGTTGGTGGTGGGATCAGGCCCAGGTGGATTACCCGCAGCATTGGCCGCTGCCCGCGCTGGTGCTGAAGTGACTTTGGTGGAACGGTTCGGTTGTTTCGGTGGCAACCTGACAGTAGTTGGTGTTGAAGGCATGCACTGGTACCGCCACGAACAAACCGTAGAGTCAAATGGCATAGCCCGCGAGTTTGAAGAGAAGGCGAAAGAAATGGGCGCGGCAGTGCCAGAATCACAGTCATTATCTTATGAGATCGACTCTGAAGGCTTCAAAATTGTTGCTGATACTTTGGTTCTCAATGAGCTAAATATCCGCCCAATGCTACACCGCCAGTTTGTTGCACCAATCATGGATGGTAATAAGATTACCGGTATTATCACCGAGTCTAAATCTGGTCGTGAAGCTATCTTGGCAGATCGAGTCATTGATGCCACCGGTGATGCGGATGTCGCAGAGCGCGCTGGTGCAACGACCTTCTTAACGCCAAAAGAAAACATGATGGCTGCATCCGTCATGTTCCATGTGGCGGGTGTCGATAAAGCCAAATTTATGGAAGACGTCAAAGCCAATCCGTTGACCTATAAAGACTGGGGAGGTGGCGAGTGGAATATTGAAACCACGGGCAAAGAGGACGACATGTTCTCACCTTTCATCAAAAAGCCATTTGAGCAAGCCATTAAGGACGGGCTGATTCCGCCGAACCTCAACACCATTGCGGGCACTTGGGGTGCGATGCACGATACCGGTGAGCTTACTTATATGAACCTTATTCATCTTGATGGTTGTGACGGAACGGATGCGAATTCATTAACTGAGTTTGAAATAGAAGGCCGCCGCCAAGCGATGTTAGCGATTGAAGCACTGCGCCGTTATAACCCCGGTTGTGACGGTATTCGTTTGAGAAATTTTGGTATGTCGATCGGTATCCGCGACACGCGCAAAGTGGACTGTGAATACAATATGACTTCGCATGATGTACGTGAGCAAGCTCGGTTTGACGACAGTATTGGGATTTTTCCTGAGTTTATCGATGGCTATGGGATTTTGATTCTGCCGACTACTGGACGCTACTTCCAAATTCCATATCGTAACTTGCAACCTAAGGGCATTGAAAACTTACTGGTTTCGGGACGTTCAACTGGTGGTGATCGTGACAGTCATGCTGCGACGCGTAATATGGCTTGTTGTGCGGTGGCTGGACAGGGTGCGGGGATTGCTGCGGCTTTATCGATTAAGTCTGGCAAGCCGTTTTCAGAAGTGAAGGTTAGTGATATTCAAAAGGAGCTAGAGCGACAAGGTGGTCGGCACCATTAAATATTAACTGCGGTAGTGTAGCACTATTAAAAAGATCATCAGTGGACGTACGCTTGCCACGCAAAAAGCGGCATAAAACGCCGCTCTCATACAACTACTCCGCCAACAAATACTCAATCGAAGCCTCAATCTGACGAGCCCTTTTATCGCCCTTATGCGTCTCCCCAAAAAAGCGAGCACGCAGGTTGCCTTGTTTGTCAATAAGGTAATAAGTCGGCCAATATTTATTATTCAGCGCATTCCAATAGCTAAAATCATTGTCCATCATAATAGGATGTTTGAGCTTAAACTCTTTGGCCTTAGCGATCACTTTGTTACGGTCATGCTCATGGGAAAACTCCGGCGTGTGAACACCGATGACAGTGAAACCTTTTCCTTCCAGACGTCTTTCCATATCATTCATCCAAGGAAAAGAGCGATAACAATTCCAGCAGCCAAATGTCCATATATCCAGTAAAACAACTTTGCCTTTTAGATCGGCAAGTGTAAGTGGTTTGCTGTTAATCCAGCTAGCCGCGTCGCTGTGTGTGAACTCCGGTGCTTTAGTGATTGTTTGGGCTTTCGCTGGCAAGCTTGCGAAGGTAAACAGTAGCAATAGTGCGCTCAGGCTGAGGCAATTTTTGAATCGACGTATCATGGAAATCTCCTAATAATTTCGGGCCATTATTAGTTATACGCGACTAAATCAAAATTAGAGGACCACTCACCGCGAAAATTCATTTAGATTAAGCGCCGGAATGCTATGCATGATCATATTCCTCTAAAAACGAGCTTTGGAATTGCGGCAAAGAAGCTGCAACTTTAACATATTGTGATATGGTTAATTATTGCACCCAAAATCAAGGATCACCCTCATGAAACCCTTTCACTTAGTTATTGAAAACAACATTCAATCAACTGATGTCGGCGTAACGTTTTATGGGGCAGATGGTGCAACGCCGCTTGGTTCGACTAACTGCGAACGTAAAGACGACCCAATTGCAAGATTATCGCCGGACTTGCTAATTGATCTCGAACCTATTCTCAACGAGATTGATGCAGGTATTATCACCTGTGCAGAGCAGCTATCTGAAACTGATGATTTATTACAGCTGCGTGATTTATTGCTAGAAAAAGATTTCAATGAGCTGTGTACGATGATTTTCAATGTACTCAAGCAAGTTGTTGAGAAGTCCTCCAGTCGTGGAACCACGCGTTCTAGTGAAACAAAAGACATGGCACCTGCAACTAGCGAGTCTCGCTGGGTGGATCCAGACAAACGATTAGTGCGTGTATGGTTTGCTACCAACCGGCTGCCCATCAAGATTAATGATGTTGACCAAAACTTCGATACGGCGGAGTCAGCCGATGCTCTAACCTATGGTATATGTAATGTCTTTATTCCCAAAAGCCATAAACCAGGCTCCGTTGGAACAGCTTGGTGGCGTCGCTGGATACGCTTTGAGAAGGACGATACGTTAACCATTCACAGTGCGCACGCTTTACCCAAAAACGCATTTTGGCAAGGCTTTAAACACAAGCTGGAGACTTGGTGGAAACCCGGAGAGCGCAATGCATTTGCCTTAATCCATGGATTCAATGTTGATTTTGAGGAAGCCGCAGGTCGCGCGGCGCAAATTGGCTATGACTTAAAGCTTCCCGGTGAAATGGCTTTTTACAGCTGGCCATCACGAGGCAATGTCAAAGACTACCCCAAAGACGAGGCGAGTATTGGCGCCAGTGTTAAACATATCGCCCAGTTCTTACATGAACTTAGTGAAAATTCAGGCGCAGAGCGTGTGCATTTATTTGTTCACAGCATGGGCAACCGAGGATTTATAGCCGCATTAGAGCGATTGCTGGCAACAGGATTCCCAGAGCTTCGCTTGGGGCAAGTATTTTTCTGCGCACCGGATGAGGACGTGGCAACCTTTAAAGATAAAACCTCAACCTTCCCACACAAATTTGAAAACCGCACTTTGTATGTATCAGGAGATGATAAAGCGGTTGCTCTATCGAGTTGGCTCCACGGGGCAGATCGTGTTGGCGTCGTGCCACCAGTGCATCACTATCCAGATATCGAAACCATTGAAGTGGATGGCTTTGGGATTTTAGAGCTGGGGCATGGCTATTTTGCTTCTGCCGAGCCACTCATTAAGGATATTCGGGAAGCGATTGCTACGAAGCGAACGGCTGCCGAACGAGCGGTACCGACAGTAAAGGACGATCACTTTTTAATTAATGTGGACTAGTTTCTATCACACGCCCGTAAGTAGTCGGTCGGCGTTACTCCAAGACAGCGCCGGAACATGGCAATAAATGAGCTGGTGTCACGGTAGCCAAGACTTAAGGCCACTTGGGTTACGCTTTGCCCTGCAGTCAATAGTTCAATGCCCTGATGCAGGCGCAGCTGTTGCCGCCAACTTTGAAACGACATCTGTGTTTGTTGCATAAACAGCCGGTTTATTGTGCGTTTGCTAGCACCGACCTTAAGGACCCAATCCTCAAGCTTATATGTATCTGCTGGGTTGTCGATAAGCGTCCGGGTAATTATCAGGAGCCGTGAGTCTTTAGGCAACGGTAATGCCAAAGCTATACCTGATTGTTCAGTAATCTGATCAAGAATAACGTCCATAATGCGGCTTTCCGGGCTGTTTTCAGCATACTCATTTCCAATAGCAATAGCCGTCAAAATCAACTCTCGAAGCAATGGGGAAATCATGATGACCCTTGGCTGGAGAGCCTGATTCTGTATCAATGAGGGTTCAATATAGAGCGAGCGCATGGCCACTGCTTCATGAACATCAATGCGATGTTCAATGCCGTTTGGCATCCAGACAGCCCGTTGTGGTGGAACGATATACACCGCTTCGTGAGTGGTTACTTTTAGCAATCCGTGACTGGCATAAACCAGTTGTGCAGATTGGTGCTCGTGAAAAGGAAAGGATTCGCCTTTTTGTAGGTCTTGAGCAAAGCTTGTTATGCGTTGTGGTGTTGTTTTCCCTTGAGACCCAGTTGTATGGGGTATAAGGTTACTTTGGCGTGTTTGCTGCATATTCTGACCTTTATAGAAAAGTGCGCAATGTGAGTTATCTGCATACTAGCGGTATAAGCAATGCTGGAGCAACACAATGCACGCTTCCCAATTACGTTTTGTCTTCTTAAACGCAGGTCACTTCCTAGATCATTATTTAATGCTGGTTTTTGCCAGCATGGCCGCACTGCGCCTGATGGCTGAATGGGATATGGCTTACCACCAGTTGATTCCTTACGCGACGCCTGGGCTAGTTGCGTTTGGGGTTTGCGCGATTCCCGCGGGCTGGTTAGCTGACAAATGGAGTCGTACAGGAATGATGGTTATATTCTTTGTCGGAATCGGTGGCAGTGCTGTTTACACCAGTTTCACAAACACACCACTAGAAATGGCTATCGGCCTTATTTTGACGGGTGCTTTCGCTGCAATTTATCACCCCGTTGGCTTAGCATTAGTGGTAGAAGGCAGGCAAAAATTGGGCGTTCCGCTAGCCATCAATGGTGTTTTTGGGAATTTGGGGGTGGCCTGTGCCGCCTTAATCACAGGGCTGTTGATTGATAGTTTGGGATGGCGTAGTGCCTTTTACATTCCTGGCGCGATTAGTATTTTGATTGGTGTTTTGTATTGGTATTTTGAAAGCAACCATAAACCCATAATTGTGGGCGAGGAGGTCATAGAAAAAGATGGCGCTAAAGAAACAGCGGTCAATTCTCCTACTTTACAGGCAAATATCTTAAGACGCATAGTTATGATTATTCTGATCGTGACGTTATGTGGTGGGCTGATTTTTCAGAGTACTACTTTCGCCTTACCTAAGGTACTTGAAGAGCGCTTACAGGATATTGCGGGCACTGCTTCATCGGTAGGGTTTTATACGTTTCTAGTGTTTGGGATAGCGGCGTTCGCTCAGCTGGTGGTTGGGTATTTGCTGGACAAATATACCGCACGTACGATCTTGTTATGGGTCGCTATGCTTCAGGCCGTGCTGTTTGTCAGTATGATTAACCTAAGTGGTCTGCCGTCACTGATTGTGGCGATTGCTTTTATGCTCGTTGTATTTGGTGAAATACCCATAACCGATGTATTAGTAGCGCAAATCACGGGCAGTGAGTGGCGCAGCAGGGCCTACGCATTAACATACCTGGCGGGCTTTTCTGTGAGTGCAGCGGCAGCCCCGATGATTGCGGGGATCCACTACGGCTGGGGTTTCGATGTGTTGTTTGCCCTTCTGGCGGTATTTGCTGTTTTGATATTCATTGCCGCCTTGTTTTTGCCTTCCAATATTCAGTACTTGAAAAAGCAAAGCGCCTAGACGTTAAGGATTTACCTCGCCGCTTTACCGATAAACACAGATCAGTGAGTTTCAACAGCAGCCTGCTCAGAGTTTCAAATTGACGAATGGCATTTCGGGGTGTAGTTTTTGATAATGACTACGCAAACGAACAGCGACCCTCGCATCGTATACATCAACGGCGAGTTCATTCCTGAAAACCAGGCCAGCATTTCTTTCAGAGATAAAGGATTTATCGCTGGGGATGGGGTGTTTGATACGGCCAGAACCTTCGACGGTAAGATTTTTCGACTCAAAGAGCACATCGACCGATTATTCAAAAGTCTGGAGTATGTTCAAATTGATCCGGGTCTAAGCAAGCAAGAATTTATCGATGCGACGCAGCAGATTGTTGATCTCAACCAAGACAAACGCCGCCCAGATGAAGATTATTGGGTTAGCCAACGGGTTACCTCCGGTTTGCAATATTTAGATGGTGAGCCGGCTGAATACGAGGGCTCAACCATCGTCATAGACTGTGTGCCACTACCACTTCGCGCCAGAGCCAGCTTCTTTCAAAAAGGCATTCCCGCTGCTATTGCACAACGCCCTAAAATTGCGCCGGAAGCACTCTCCGCTAACGCAAAAACTAACAACTATTTAAATATGATGTTGGCTCAGCGCGAAGTTAGCGCGATTCATCCAGGTGCTTGGGCGCTGATGAATGATCCGAATGGAAACATTGCAGAGGGTGCAGGTTGCAACTTTTTTGCCGTTAAAGATGGAGTCGTTTTTACGCCAAGCGCTGAGTTTATACTCGCTGGAATCAGCCGTGATGTCGTGATTGAGCTTTGCGAAAAGCTAGGGATCGAAATAAAAGAAACGACAATCACGCTGAATCAGGCCTTAGCGGCGGATGAAGCTTTTTTCACCTCGACCAGCCTGTGCATTTGCCCACTGGCTAGCCTTAATGGAAAAGATTTTGATAAAATACCGGGCCCTGTTACCACCCAATTAACCGAGGCCTTTAGTGAATTGGTCGAGTATGACTTTGTTGGGCAGTACCTGAAGTTTGCCAGTGGTGATGTTGCTTCAACCGGGCTTTAGAA
>CALAJG010000313.1 GCA_937923375.1 uncultured Leucothrix sp. | reverse complement strand
GACTATTTTGAATGCTGAAGCTGCCTTGGTTGAGGGTTTAGAAGCAGGACTCGAAGCAGCGCAGGCGGGGAATACTACCGGTGATATTGCCCGTGCCTTAGCAGCCCCATTAGAGCGTGCGGGTATCGAGCGCGGCGCTCGTTGCGGTTATCCGATCGGCCTATCCTACCCACCAGATTGGGGCGAGAGAACTGCGTCTTTACGTGAAGAGGATGAAACAGTTTTACAGCCAGGAATGACTTTTCATTTCATGCCAGGACTCTGGATGAAAGACTGGGGGCTGGAAATTACTGAGAGTATTCTGATTAAGGAGAGTGGCGCGCCGGAGTGTTTTTGTGACCGGCCACGGAAGCTGTTTGTGAAAAACTAAACACTGCCCGCATCCGTGATAATGCGAGCCCTAATCGGACCTTGCCGATAAACATGAATTTACTGGCAAGGTTCTATACTTAGAAAATTCCCAAATAACGATGTAGAGGTGCTTCATCAGCCGTAATAATAAAAGCAGGCTCAGTCGCTGAAGTATTAGTTAGCGTGATTTCGGAATAACCCGGAGCACTTAGAGTATCTTTTCCAGTCCATGCGATAGCTTTCGCATTATCCACAGCGAGTGAGCCCGCTCCTTCAACAATATGAAACACACAGGCAGTGGTGCGCGGCGATAATGACAGCGTTTCATTTGGGCGAAGCATCATCGCGCCAAAGCCAATACTTGGAAATAAACTCTCCCCTGTTTCAGGGTTTACATAAGCAACGCGCAGCGGCCTGTCAGAATAATGCTCCGCCATTTCCACAAGACAAGACCGTGTTTTAGTCCATGGGTAGCGTAGCTGTGGTGCATTCGTGCTTTCTCTTTTGAATTCAAACTCAGGCACCACACCCGCAGCGCTGTATTCTGCAAACGATTTATCACGCTCAAGTGTTTTAGTTTGAGGCTTTCCTTCTATCGCCCAAGAGCTTTCTAATCGATACATCAATGGCAAGTCGAGGATATCTAACCAGATAATCGGACCGTCGCCATCATGCTGATGCTCATGCCATTTACCAGAAGGGGTTAGGATGAGATCACCGCGCTTCATGACACAGGGCTCACCATCAACAATCGTCGTTGCACCCTCACCTTCAATAATAATGCGAACGGCGTTGGGAGTATGGCGATGATTGGGTGCGGTTTCTCCGGGCAAAATCAACTGCAAGCCCATATAAATACTGGGCGTTGCCTGCATGCTTGATAAACCATGACCAGGGTTTGCCAACACCAATACACGGCGCTCGGCCTTCTCCATCGGGGTCAAGTCGCCTGCTTCTATTAGTAGGGGACGCAGTGATTCAAACTGCCAGTTTAACGATTGGGTTTTTCGACTGGGCACTTTGGGTGGCAATACCGCTCGCATATTTGGCCAGAGTGGGACTAAATTCAGATCAGTTAATCGGTCACGGTAGGATTGGGGTAATTCCTCTAAAGTGCCTAGTGAATTCATATCAGTTCCTCCTAAGTTTTACGGAATCTAAATGGGGTAAATCATCGAGTTCAGAATCATGTCGTTATCAAATATGCACAGTCGTGATTTAATGCGAATGCCGTCGCTGCTTACCTGAAGATGATCGAGGTAGCGGCCGACGTTATAAACTTCTGCAATGCCATCATTCTTGGTGCGGAACACGGTGTAATTGGCTTGTGACTCGATGAGATATTTAGATTCATTGATGACCACCGGCGAGGACACCATATGTAGTTGTAGATAGGGATCATGAAAAATGGTTTCAGTGATGCCGTAAATCCGATCCTTTAACATGCCTTTGCCCTTCAGTGATAACGCCGCCATCGGCAGATTTCGATCGTAGTTTTCACGAGACTGCACCTTGTAAGTACAGTCTTCTTTAAACAAACCCAACCATGTGTCCCAGTCAGCCTGATCAACCGCTACGGCATATTGTTGGTAAAACTGAGTGAGCGCTAAATATTTTTCTGTACCCATCGATTTCTCCTTCCTCTATATACCCATCACCTTGCGCCAGTAGTCATACATACCCCGGATCAAGGTCTCTGAAAGCATGTGGTCAGTTTCTTCAATCTCCTTGCCACCAAGTTCGGCTAAGGAGCGGTGAAACGGTTTTTGCTCAAAACCTTCTTGTGAGAACTCAATCACCTCGCCATCATCAGCAGATACAAAACCCGCAGGCCCAAATAGATTGGCTTGGCGCAAGCGGCGTTCGGTCATCTCTGGCGTATCATCCTCATAACCAAAATGCGTCCACACAAAGTCAAACGAGCCATTACCATTTGGCTGAATGTGACGCGTGCTCACGCTATTCACCTGCTGTTGCAAAATAACGCTGGGGAAAATCGTCATCATGACAGCGGTCGGACCGTTCCACCAAGGCTCTACCTCGACATCTAAAAAGCTTGGATCATGCAGTTCCATGGACTGTTTAAAGCTAGACACATTGGTTGTTTCAGCGCTGCCATCTCCAGTGCCTCGAGTTGAAATCATCGCAGCATGGCGAAAGTGATCGTCCATTTTCAGCTCAGATCTATTGTCTGCGCGCCATAAACCAAAGGTGACAAACCAAGTGTGGAGTAACCCGGGATGGTAAGGGTCTTTTATATTTTCCTGCATCAGCTTCCAGTTGCCAGGAATCCGCTGATTGTTATAGCCCAGAAGCACCAGTTTTCGCCCATTAAACATACGGTCGAAATAGGTCAACATGCTGGGGCCGAGGAAATCCTCAAAGGGTTCCACATCATGATCAAAACTAGCGAATACCACGCCGCCTCGCGTGGCGACAAGCAGCTTTGTCAAACTGTGATCTGCAGTATTAAAGTCTTCAGACATACCGCCTTTAACTTCGCCATCCTGCTTTACGCCGCGTTGAAACGGAACCCCGCGTAAGTTGCCTTCGCGATCATAATTCCATTGGTGATACGGGCAGATAAAGCTTTTGGCGTTACCATGTTTTTTTCGACAAAAACGCATGCCACGATGGGCGCAGACGTTTTCGAGAACATGAATTTTATCGTTACTGTGACGTACCATAATCACGGAGCGTTCACCGATAACGGTACGTTTAAAATCACCGACCTCTGGTATTTCGGCTTCTAAGCCTACATAGCACCAATGATTTTTATAGAACAGTTTCTCAAGCTCTTGCTTATGAATATCGTCGCTGGTGTAGGCCCAAAAGGGAATTCGGCTGGTATCTTGCTGGTCCCAGACCGGCATGATTGGAATGCTGTTATCCTGATTCATAGATTTACCTTTCTCCTTAGCCCCGAGCACCATTATAGAGAGCATTTAGAATTTCAGATATAGTTTGTCTCTAGTAATAGATCCATGATGAGCCCTGTAGAATAAGTGCAGCATTGTTGACCGTCTGACTGTTACGGGATATTTCTTCCTGTTACAAATCGATAAGACTCCATCACGAGGTGATACACCACCTCCAGCTCTTCTTTCGTTCCGGGTGTGTAAAGCATGACAAACCCTTCCCACCCCGGGTTTTTATTCGCCCAAGGATGTGGCGTTGCCCAGCCAGCTTTCACAGCTACCGCCGCCACTGCCGGATCAAGTGAGGCATGTAGACTGCCGTCAGGGTGTAAATGCGCGAATTCACGACCCCGAACTACCACATCGGGGCGAGCCAGCTTCATTTCCTTGTCTAACCAAAATCCTGTAGACCCAGATCGCCCAATGACCGTACCCTGTAATTCAACACCCGGAAAATTAGCCACGCGGCGTAGCAGTTCCTTCGACAACTGTGGGTTTGGCTTAACACCGATTTGAATGTGCGGAACGCTATCGGTGGTTTGGGGTATGGCTGCTCGATTAGGCAACTTAAAACTTCCCGCAAAAGCCAACGTTACGCCTAAAATGCTTGTAGCAACAATCAGTGGGTACCGGGCAGAGGTGCGGCAAGGGAATTAAAGCTCTCACCTTCGGTGGTCAGTCATCACATTTCACAGCTGGAAGAGCACCTTGGAGTCGCGTTGATTTATCGTTCGACGCGTAAACTCACCCTAACCCGAGAGGGAGAGAGGTTGCTGCTGGCCGCACGCAATATGTTGGAGGCTGTTGAAAGTGAACTGTTGGAATTATCTCTGTCTGGAAAGGAGCCAAGTGGTGAGCTTCGAATAACCCTAGGCTCTATCCTCTCACAGTCACAGTTAACCGACATAATCGCAAAATTTTCAATGACCTATCCACGCATCAAGATTGTTTTAGATTATTCAGATATGCGCAAAGACTTGATTGAAGGTACGCGCCGAAGACTGGGTTGATTAATCTGCTCATGACTGAACTTGGGCAATCTATGTGATTTCACGGATACAAAAAAAGCCTCTGCAGAAATCTACAGAGGCTTGGATGTATTACGTACCAGACTGTGTCTGGTAGGCGCGAGTGGATTCGAACCACCGACCCCCACCATGTCAAGG
>CALAJG010000312.1 GCA_937923375.1 uncultured Leucothrix sp. | reverse complement strand
ATATACAACCCCGTTCCATTTGATGAGTTGGAAGAATTGGCTGCCGTACCTTTGGGTCATCCCAAAAAGTTTTTGATCGCTGTCGGGCGACTCACTTATCAGAAGCACTTTGATCTGATGATAGATGCCTTTGCTGAAAGTAAAGCGCAAGAAAACTGCGATCTCATCATATTGGGTGAAGGTGAATTAAGAGCAGACTTGGAGCAGCAGATTTCAAATCTCGACCTGAAAGGCAAAGTCCACCTACCCGGCCGTCTAAAGAATCCTTTCAATTATATGAAAAATGCTGAGTTCATGGTTTTATCGAGTCGAGCCGAGGGGTTCCCGATGGTACTAATTGAAGCACTTTCTCTTGATTGCCCAGTTGTCGCAACTGATTGTCCGACTGGTCCTAGAGAAATTATCGAAAAGGACGTCAATGGCTTATTAATTCCAATGAAAAATAAAGAAGTCCTCACTCAATCGATTGACACACTTTTCTTTGATCAAGCTCTTCGTCAGTCATTCTCAGAGAAAGCACGAGGGTCAGTCAACCATCTATCAGTAGAGAACATTTGTAAAGAATGGATTAAATTATCTTCCAGCTAAATACAAACTGACGAACTGAAAGCCTACCTATGTGAAATTAACGTACCCCATTCACCAGTCTCATCATGATAAATGCGAATACGAGTATAACTCGCATAATCAACATTTATCCGAAACAAATGCTCATCTTGCATACCCAATATGTGCATCATGACTATCCGAATTACACCAGCATGAGTAACAAGCAGAACATTTTCACCACTATGCTGCTTTACAAGCTCATTGAAGGCTTTAAGTACACGACTTCTAAAGTCCAGAAAAGCTTCGCCATCAGGTGGGATAACTCGTGTTGGCGCTTTCCACCAAGCGTTTAGAATATCGGCTTCTGTTTCCAGAATCTCTTGAGGAGCCAACCCCTCCCAAAGCCCAAAGTCTATTTCTTGAAAACTTTCATTTAATGATAAGCTAGTTTCTTCCTGTTTAGCCAGTGACTCGGCAAACTCTTGGCAGCGCTGAAGCGGAGACGAGATAATCCTGTCCCAACCATCTTCGTTCTCGAGCGCTTTTTGCATCTGAGACCAACCATTATCGCTGAGTGCCGGATCGGTTGAGCCGCAAAATACGCTACCAAGTTCAACTTCACCGTGGCGAAGCAGGTTTATTATTGTGGTTTCAGACATAAATTATAATTTTTCTAGCTGCGCTATAAGACGCAACATCCCGAAGGATCATTAAGTAACTAATTAGTCAGTGTAAGTAGCCGATATAATCTCGTACTCACGTAAACCGCTTGGCGCTTTAACAACTGCAACATCTCCCACTTCTTTACCTACCAAGGCACGGGCGATGGGTGAAGATACAGCAATTTTATTCAATTTAATATCAGCTTCGATATCACCAACTATCTGGTAAGCTACTATTTCTTCTGTCTCAAGGTCTTCAAGTTCCACTTTGGCTCCAAACACCACACGGTCCTCGACGTTAAGTGCAGTGGTATCGATTATCTGCCCAGATGCAAGTGCCGACTCTAAAGACTGAATGCGACCCTCGGCAAAGCTTTGCTGCTCTCTAGCGGCGTGATATTCAGCATTTTCCTTAAGGTCACCGTGCTCGCGTGCTTCGGCAATAGCTTGGATGATGCGCGGACGATCTACAGTTTTTAATCGATTCAGCTCCTCTTTTAAGAGCTCCGCCCCTTTGGCAGTAATTGGAGGTCTGTTCATGATGCCTTTTCAATTCCTTGGTGTAAATCTTGCAAGCGGTACACCTGCTCATTACCTTTAAATGCCATAGCTTCACACAAAGCCCAGGCACCCGTGATGGTTGTAGTATAGGTTACTTTACCCTGCAAAGCCTCTCGCCGTATTTCATACGAATCTTTAATGGCTTTCTTACCCTCAGTAGTATTGACAATCAAGTCTACTTCATCATTCTTGATCATATCAACTATGTGCGGCCGTCCTTCGCGTACCTTGTTGATGCTTTTGCAGTCAATATTTTGACTATGAAGCAATCTTGCCGTTCCGCGAGTGGCAACCAAATTAAACCCTTGGGCAATCAAGTTTTGAGCGATATCTACAACGTATTTACGGTCAGCTTCTCGCACGCTCAAGAATGCGGTTCCTGCTTTTTCAGGAATAATAATGCTAGCACCTCGCTGTGATTTACCAAATGCCTCAGCAAAACTTTTACCCACACCCATTACTTCACCCGTAGATTTCATCTCTGGACCAAGAATTGGATCAACGCCTGGAAACTTTATGAAAGGGAAAACAGCTTCTTTCACAGAGTAGTAATTAGGAACTATTTCAGTTAGACAGCCTTGATCTTTCAGTGAGACACCAGCCATACAGCGCGCTGCAATTTTTGCAAGCGGCTGTCCAATTGCCTTGGAGACAAAGGGTACTGTTCTTGATGCACGAGGGTTTACTTCTAAAACAAAGATATCATTATCTTTTATCGCGAACTGCACATTCATCAAACCGATAACATTCAGGGCCTTACCCATTTTCACACACTGATCACGCATTTGGTCTTGCAGCTCATCGCTCAATGAATATGGGGGTAATGAACAGGCTGAATCACCTGAATGCACGCCCGCCTGTTCGATGTGCTGCATAATGCCACCGATCAAGACATCTTTACCGTCACAAATAGCATCCATATCCACTTCAATCGCATCATCAAGAAAACGATCCAGTAACACTGGGGAGTCATTTGAAACTTTTACTGCATTTTGCATGTAGTAACGAAGATCATCCTCGTTGTAAACAATCTCCATGGCTCGTCCACCCAACACATAAGAAGGGCGCACAACCAATGGATAACCAATTTCAGCGGCTAATTTAACCGCTTCCTCTGGTTCACGAGCCGTTCTATTAGGTGGCTGCTTAAGCCCTAACTCTTGTATCATTTGCTGAAAACGCTCACGATCTTCGGCTAAGTCTATTGAGTCAGGGCTTGTTCCGATAATGAACGCGCCACTAGCTTCCAGATCTTCTGCAAGCTTGAGGGGAGTTTGACCACCGTATTGCACAATCACACCCTTAGGTTTTTCTAAGTGCACGATTTCCATAACGTCTTCTAAAGTGAGCGGCTCAAAGTACAGTCGGTCAGAAGTATCGTAGTCTGTTGAAACTGTCTCAGGATTGCAGTTAACCATAATTGTTTCATAACCATCCTCACGCATCGCTAAAGCGGCATGTACACAGCAATAATCAAACTCAATCCCTTGTCCTACCCGATTTGGTCCGCCGCCCAGAACCATGATTTTGTCTTTACCTGATGGTACTGACTCACACTCTTCATCATAAGAAGAGTACATATAGGCTGTATCTGTTGAAAACTCGGCAGCACACGTATCAACGCGCTTGTATATCGGTCTGACCCCTAGCTTTCGACGATAATCACTAACGACTTGTTCATCGTCGTCTAGCAGCTTGGCAAGACGTCTATCCGAAAAGCCCTTGCGCTTCAGATCGAACAGCTCATCTTTTGAGATATCAGCGATTGCTTTACCTTTTAAAGCCTGCTCCATTTCCACTAGCTCTTGCAGCTGATCTAAAAACCAAGGGTCAATCGATGTGTATTGAAACAGCTCTTCTGCTGTCAAACCAAAGCGGAATCCATCAGCCACGTATAAAATCCGCTCAGGCCCAGCCTCCGTTAGCTCGGTGCGTAACTCATCTATAGGCGAGTCAGCATTCAGATCTAGACGCTCATCAAGTCCATCAATGCCTGTTTCCAATCCGCGCAGTGCTTTCTGGAAGGACTCCTGGAAAGTTCGACCGATTGCCATTACTTCACCCACTGACTTCATTTGAGTTGTCAACCGATGATCAGCTTTAGGGAATTTTTCAAAAGTGAAACGTGGAATTTTAGTAACTACATAGTCTATCGAAGGCTCAAAAGATGCTGGCGTAGCTCCACCTGTTATTTCGTTACGTAATTCATCGAGCGTGTAGCCTACGGCTAGCTTTGCTGCAATTTTAGCAATTGGGAAGCCGGTCGCTTTTGAAGCCAAAGCAGATGAACGAGAAACTCGTGGATTCATCTCAATAACAATCAACCGCCCATCAACAGGGTTCAATGAAAACTGAACATTGGAGCCCCCCGTATCAACACCAATTTTACGTAATACATCAATAGAGGCATTGCGCATAATTTGGTATTCTTTATCCGTCAGTGTTTGCGCAGGAGCGACGGTAATGGAATCGCCTGTGTGGATACCCATAGGGTCGATGTTTTCAATAGCGCAAATAATAATGCAATTATCTGCCGTATCGCGCACCACTTCCATCTCGAACTCTTTCCAGCCGAGGAGAGATTCCTCAAGCAGTACTTCAGTTGTGGGAGACATATCCAAACCACGCACAACAATCTCTTCAAACTCATCGCGATTGTAGGCAATACCACCGCCAGAGCCACCCATGGTAAAAGAAGGTCGAATTATAGTTGGGAAACCCAAGCCTTTTTGTATCTGTCTAGCTTCTTCCATACTATGTGCAACACCAGCTCGTGCAGAGCCCAAACCAATATCCGTCATCGCATTGCGAAATTTTTCGCGATCTTCTGCCATATCAATGGCTTCTTTTTTCGCACCTATCATCTCGACATTGAACTCGCTCAGAACGCCTTCACGATCTAAGTCTAAAGCACAATTGAGCGCGGTCTGACCACCCATTGTCGGCAGCAATGCATCTGGTTTTTCTTTTTCTATAATCTTTGCAACGGTTTCCCATTGAATTGGTTCGATATAGATTGCATCGGCCATTTCAGGATCGGTCATGATAGTTGCTGGGTTTGAGTTTACCAGTATTACTCTGTAACCCTCTTCTCTCAGCGCTTTACAGGCCTGTGCTCCGGAATAATCAAACTCACAGGCTTGACCAATGACGATCGGGCCAGCACCAATGATTAATATACTTTTTATGTCTGTACGTTTAGCCATGGATTAACCTTGCGTCTCCATCATTGCAATGAACTTATCAAAAATTGGGGCGATATCATGAGGGCCAGGACTTGCTTCAGGATGGCCCTGAAAACTAAAAGCAGGACAGTCCGTTCGCTCTATGCCTTGAAGGCTATTATCAAATAATGAACGATGCGTTGCTTTCAAGGTATCCGGGAGGGTCGACTCGTCTACTGCAAAACCATGGTTCTGACTGGTGATCATCACTTTATTTGTTGCCAGATCCTGAACCGGATGGTTTGCACCGTGATGACCAAACTTCATCTTTACGGTGCTTGCACCACTCGCTAAACCGAGCAGTTGATGCCCGAGGCAAATACCGAAAGTGGGGACTTTCTTGTCCAGTATCTCAGCAATAGCTTCAACCGCATAATCGCAAGGTTCGGGATCTCCCGGGCCATTTGAGAGAAACACCCCATCTGGTTGCAGTGCCAACACTTCTTGTGCAGGCGTCTTTGCGGGCACAACCGTCACCGTACAACCGCGGTCTGCTAGCATCCGTAAGATATTTTGCTTCACACCGAAATCGTAAGCGACAACATGAAATCGAGCCTGATCAGGTTCTGAGACGATCTGCATTTCAGGATTCAGCTGCCAACTACCTGTATTCCATGAGTAGCTGGTTTTTGTCGTCACTTCTTTCGCAAGATCCATGCCCTGCAGACCAGCAAAGCTTTTAGCGGCTTGAAGTGCTTGCTCTTCAGTCGTCCCATCATCCGCTACAATGCAGCCTCGCTGCGCACCCTTTTCTCTAAGAATCCGGGTCAGGCGTCGAGTGTCAATATCCGCAATGGCAACAATACCTTTTCGGTCTAGATAGTCTCTAAGGTTTTCAGTGCTGCGCCAATTACTGCACAAGCGTGGAACATCCTTAACAACTAATCCAGTGGCGAAAATCTCAGTGCATTCTTCATCTTCTGAATTTGTCCCGGTATTGCCAATGTGCGGGTAGGTCAAAGTCACTATTTGCTGAGCATAAGAAGGGTCAGTAAGAATTTCCTGATAACCAGTCAAAGCAGTGTTGAATACAACTTCACCTATACTTTTCCCACTGCTTCCAATCGATTCTCCCCGAAACACGTTCCCATCTTCCAAGACTAAAAGTGCACGTTTCTTCAACGTTGCCTCCACTACAGACTAATTAGAATAAAAGTATTTGTTATCAGCTGTTGACTACTCAAAGTTGTTCGAAACAACAACCTGTGTCATGAAATCACTTGCTTTTAAGTGGCTCACATAACAAAACGAGATGCAGTTTTCTCATCGAAAACTCATCTCGTATTTATGGCAGCGTAAACCGCTCGTATCTTACTAGACTCCAGTAACAAGATCTACGTGAAAGAAATATAAAAGGGCTGTTTCACATTAATAATTAATTTTAGAACCGTGAAATTAGTTGGTCACGGTAAATGCCTTTATCTGACTATCAATATCGCGAATAATTTGTGCCAAGACCCGATTCTGGCTAACTGCTATCTCAAATTGAGTCTTTAATTCAGCATTTTCTTCATCAGCATTACGTAACTTAGCATTGATAGAAATTAACTTTGACATTGTCAGGCGGTATTGCTGACTTATCTCACTATCCCCTTCCATCAAGGGTTCATCCATCGCTGGCATATTAAATACTGACGGTTTAACTGACAATGATTGCTCATTCTGGTTCCTAGCCAAGACTTCAGGATTTAGCTCTTTCACATCCTCGTTTGTGGTAAATTGACTGAGTCTTTGATTGAAATAATCAAAAATCTGCTGACCAGCTTCCTCATCTAAATGAGTCTTTGTAGCGCTAAGCGGAACCTCGTTTAAATTCAGATCCAAGAACCCTGAATCATCAGGCACTAACGTTGCCTGCACGCCCTGATTAGGCTGAGAACTTTCTAAGTTCAATGGTAACTTATCATTATCCGGATTTTGATTTTTTTCAAAGATCAGGAAATCATCATCTGAAGCAATTTCCCGACTTTCTGCAATGGTAACATCAGTAGGCTCATCGCTCGATGGTTTGTTTGACTGCCCCTGAACCTCTGATATAACGGGGTTCTCTTCAGAAAGATTACTTACATTTCGTTCAATTATGACTGGCGTCGGGGTCGATCTAGGCCCCACTACTTCAACCGGTACCACTTTAGTATCATCAGCTTCTGATGTTACAACATCCTCGGTCACCTCCCCTTTAGTATTTTTAACCGACGGCTCATCAGATGATTGGCTCACATCTGAAGTTTGAGCTCCATCACCATCGAGCAAAATGGAGCTATTTGTACGCGCATTGGCGATACGCTCATCATATGATTCAAGCTCAGGCATGGCAGGTTCTTCGATGCGTAGACTTTCATCGGAGATTATTTCTGCTTTTGAACTAAACAAACTGTAAACCAAACCCATGAAAAGCAGTGAAAACAGTCCGATTAAAATAATTTTTATTTTACGTTTCATCATTTTAGCTATCTCTTAGTTAGCAGCAGCACAGGATCGATAGATTGGTTTCGATCGGTGCTGCCGTGATAACGAATTTAAGAAATAGGTTAAAACAACGCTTGTTCAGGCACTATTCATACCCTGACGAACCACCCTAAACTGATGCCTCAACAGATAAATGAATAATTTCTAAAAATCAGACGTAGATAAAGTATCGATGAACGGTTATCCCTCACTTGGCAACAGGCCATAACCAGTGTAGTCAGCAACTATCTGCAAGACTTCAGGATAGATAAGCACATAAATTACAGTCATTAAGCTCAGAGCACCCGCCAAATAACACATCATCAAGCCGGCCAACGCTAACCTTGCACCGCCAAAGCGATAAGGATTCTCTTTAATTTGAGATCGCGCCATATGGCCAACGATAATCCCGGGAATGGCAATTAATAGGCCTAAGATAAAAGATAACAGTCCACAAACCAAAGTTACCATTGGTAAACTTAACCGCAAGTTTGGAACGTTTATTGACGCACTTACAGACATCACACTCTCCTTTTAGCAGGGTCTAACACTATCCACCTTCGATCCATCGTCAGCTTTTAGGATAATTAACCATTGCAAGTGGCTTGGTTTTGTTAGAATGCGTTTTTCAAAAGTAAATCCAATGAGCTAACAACAATAAATAATGTCTTCATCACTAATCAAACGTTTCACCGCGCAAGGCGTAGTGATAAACCTGTTATTACTTTGCAGCCTAGCTGCACTTGTCATAGGGGTAATAGCTCCCTTACTTACTCTACAGAAGCTTTATTTTATTGAAAACACTATTTCTTTAATTTCTACCATTCAAACCCTCTATAACGACAAAGAATGGCTGCTCTTTACGGTGATAACATTATTCAGCGTCTGTATACCGGTTATTAAAATAGTCAGCCTGTTGATGATCACAAACATTGATTTCGAATCCGGGTCATTTCTGGATAAAACACTCTCCTTAATCGAGACTTTAGGAAAATGGTCTATGCTGGATGTTTTTGTAGTTGCTCTACTGCTTGTTTCGCTAAAACTTGGCGCTTTGGCTAAAGTAGAAGTGCATTATGGGCTGTATGTATTTACATTTTCAGTCATACTAACCATGGTACTGAGCTTCTGGATTTATAATCTAGCGCACCAAAAGACAGAAAACAGGCTTAAATAAATGAAATTTAAGCCTAACGCTCAATTTAACCTGACCCTCTACAGCCCCTTTTACTACTACTGTTACTAGTTAAGCTAGTATTCATAATTTATACAAACATTAACACTTGCTAACGAGACATTAATTTTTGCAAAATCGGTAGGATTTCCCACAAAATTCATGCAGTATTATTTCGGATTTACATTCTAGGGAACAACGACTGTCCAGGACGGACATTTCTGGCCCTAATGATTACTCACAGGAGTTGACATTCATCATGATAAAAAGAGCATTGCTACTACTGTTACTGACCGCCGTTTGGGCATTTGGTAGCTGGTGGTACTACACCTGCATGATAAAAGGTTTCTGCCGTACTGACGGCGCATTTACAAGTGCATCAGATAGAGCAAAATCTATCGCAACAACTGGCACCGCTGCTGTTGCGGCCACAGCCGCGGGATTGGCGAATGGCGACGACCAGGCAAAAGACTCTGTCGATGACACGCCAGTGGATGAGCCAAGCAAAGCGCCTGAAGAAAAAACTCAGGATCAGAGTTCAACAGAAGAGCCTGTCACAACAAAAGATCCAGCTGTACCCGAAACTACTGAAGGAACAGCAGAACAAGCCCCAGCTGCTACCACAAGCGAATTCGTTGACCAGGACAGTGACGCTATATCTGATGAAGACGAAAGACGTCTGGGCACCGATCCTGAAAAGGATGATAGTGACGGTGATGGCATCAAAGATAATGAAGAATTGGGCGCTGATCTTCAAAACCCAACAGATACCGATAATGATGGCGTAATCGACGCGTTGGATGATGATGACGATGATGACACGCTTTCTACCGCACAAGAAATATCACTTGGCACAGACCCTAGAAATGCTGATACGGATGATGATGCTCTTAGCGATGCACTAGAAGCTGGTGATAGCAAAATCGGAACTGATCCTCTCAACCCTGATACTGACAATGATGGCGTCTCAGACGGCACTGAAGTGGGCTCAGATCCAAGCAACCCGCTGGACTCAGATAAAGATGGGACTATCGATGCATTGGATGAAGATGACGATAACGATGGCATCCCTACTGCAATCGAAACCAAAGTCAACAGCGACCCTCTCAGTCAGGATAGCGATGGCGATGGCGTGAGTGACAGTGAGGAAATGGGAGATGACCCTAGCCAGCCTAAAGATAGCGATGGCGACGGAATTATTGACCTTATAGATTCTGACTCAGGTGAAGCTAAAGAAGCCGAAGGTGCAACTGAAGCGCCAGCAGAAAACAGCTCAGCTGAAGCCTCCGAAGCTAGTGATGATGAAGTGACTGTCAGTAAGTCTGCTGATTCCGGTGATGCTAGCTCTGCGGATATACCCATTCAGAAAAGTCGACTCTACTTCCCATCACGCTCAGCTAACCCTGGCCTATCGGAAGCTGCCACGAAATACTTCCAGGAAGTCGCCGATTGGCTCAACGCTGATGCTTCTCATACGGTAGTTTTGACTGGTCACACCGACAATGTCGGAAAAGCTAAGAACAACCTGAATCTGGGTTTGAAGAGAGCTGTAGAAATCAAAAATATCATGGTCAAACTCGGAGCGAATGCATCTCAGATAGATGTTGCCTCGATGGGAGAGACGAAACCCATTGCTTCCAATAAAACGGACTCAGGCAGACGTCAAAACCGACGTGTAGAATTGATTCCTGCTCTGAAACAATAAGCCATTACATGGATCGTAATCACTTAATGATTACCGTGCTTGAGGATATATAATGTTTGAACACGCTGTAACGAAGACTCACGACTTAAAAGACGCCAGTTTGGAATTGCTCATCATGCTGGCAGGTGCTTTCCTGCTCGGCTGCTTGTTTTGCTGGGCGCTTGGCTCACGAAAACGCAAGCGCAACGTAGAGGAGCTTTAAAATGCCTACTGATTACACGTTACTTGATGCAACATCAGAGATTCTTCTTATGCTGCTTGCTGCCTTCCTTTTAGGCTGGTTGTTTTGCTGGTTGATGAAAAAAATCTTTGGCCGCAAGCCGAAAACTACTCATACTCAGAAGACTTACGCAGTAGATGAGCCAGTAGTATCAGGAGCTGTGCCTGCTGGCTCTGTAAGCTCAAATAGAGAAAGACTGTATGGAGCGGATACCGACATGGATGTTGATGCGCCTGATGTCAATCTGCCTAGAGCTAACTTAAACGAGGTGGATTTACCAAAAAGTCCATCGATAGAAAAGCCTAATGTTGATGTCGACATACCTGAGGTTAGTAAATCGAGACCACGTATTGATCTGCCCGGCCTCAACACGCCTGACTTGAATGTAAAAGACAATCTTGAATCAGGCATCGACTCAGGTAAATCAGCATTGGGCAAAGGCTTGGGTTTGGCAACAGCCGGCGTTGGCGCCATCGCTGCAGGGGCGAGCACTCTTAAAGATAAGACAGTCGATAAAGTTGATAGTTTGGATCTAGGCGTAGACACCCCTGATCTTGATAGTCCGGACATGGCTGTTAGCAAACCTGACGTTGTAGTGCCCGAGACCGACATCGATTTGCCTGACTTGGAAAAGGCAGATTTTGAAACAGAACTCGACCTTCCTGATACTGAAAGAGCAGATCTAGGCGCAGAAGTTAGTCTACCTGAAATCCCAGACATTAAAGCACCCGAGATAAACACAAATGATGTGGATTTAGCAGGTGCTAAATCTGCTGTTGGTGAAACCCTTGAATCAGGAAAGAATAAGCTTAGTGGTCTCGGTGCCGCAGGGTTAGGCGCAGGTGCAGCAGGCATTGGCGCAATCGCTTCGGGAGCAACGTCACTAAAGGACTCTGCTACTGAGAAGGTCAGCGGCCTTAGTGATAAGCTAACCCGCCCGGACCTCCCTTCGGCACCACAAAGTTCGGTAGAAGTTGATGATGGTAGAATTGATTATGCAGCAAGTACCGGACCTGATGATTTGACACGTATTAGCGGCATTGATGCTCAGGTAGTAGACGTTCTTAACAAACAAGGAATTCATAGCTACCAAGATCTACAAGAAGTTAATCGGACGCAATTGAAAGAATATCTGGATGCGACTGATGATCCAAAGCTGCGAAGCCTAGAGCCAGCAAGCTGGCCTCATCAGGCGACACTGTGCGCTAACCGTAATTGGTCAAAGCTCAGTGAGTATCAATCTTTTCTGACCGGCAGCAATCTGGATACACGTCAAGCAATGCCATCTTATGGGGTTACTGAAGGCGACGATTTAAAGAAAGTAGAGGGCATCGGCCCATTCTTTGAAAGCCTGCTAAATGATGCTGGAATAACTACTTATGAACAGCTGAAAAACTCAGATCGTGATTCCCTTAAGGAAATTATCGATGCAGCAGGGCCTGACTACCGCATGCATGAGCCTGAAACATGGCCATACCAAGCAGGTTTGGCTTATCGGGGAGAATGGAAAAAACTGCAGGATTATATCCATTTTATGACCGGTCGTAGTTAAGAGTAAGGTCAGTTTGTATTGCAAAGCCTCCACAATATTGGAGGCTTTTTTTATTCAGATTATCGGATTTTCTGTAAAAAACGACGAACTGCGAAGACAATTAAACTATGCGTGCTAAGATTTAGTACACAAACCATCACCCCTAAGTAATAAATATTAAAACAAGCTAAGGTAATCTCATGATTAAACTCATCCTGCTTTCAATTTTCGTCACCTTCAGCCTTTCGCAAACGCTTCATGCAAAAATATACAAATGGACTGATAGTGAAGGGAAGATTCATTACTCAGCGACCCCACCGAAAGACACGAAAACAAAAGCTGAGAACATTGAAGATAAAATAAAATTCAATATAGGCAAGGTACAGCCAGCTAATTCCCATCATGTTGCTGCAAAACCTTCTAACAAGACTGCAAAAAAAGACAACGCAGTGAAAGTGGCTAAAGCTAAGTACAAAGATGACAAGTCTAAGGCAAGAATGTCTTATTGCAATGGGCTAAAGCGAAATATCAATACGCTTGAAACCAGTAAAAACGTAAATATTGCTGAGGAAGGAAAGCTGAAGCCCCTGAGCAGCTCAGAAAAGAAGGCCCGACTAGCCAAAGAAAAAAGCAATTTTGAGAAAAATTGCGCTGACATTTAATCGGTGAAGCTTTTTAGAAAGGGCAGTTTTCTATTTATAAACTGCCCTATGCTCAGCAGTGCTTTCTGATTAAATCAATTCGCAGTATACTGACCGGCCTATTTCAATCAAAGCCCGCTAAACAATCATGAAAGTATCCCAGTTTCCGATTTCTACCCTGCGTGACACTCCTACTGATGCTGAGGTGATTAGCCACCAGTTAATGCTAAAAGCTGGCATGATCAAGCGAATTGCCTCGGGCCTATATACTTGGGCACCGCTAGGGCTTCGTGTACTGCGTAAAGTTGAAAATATTGTTCGGGAAGAGATGAATCGGGCTGGTGCTCTGGAGGTGTTAATGCCATGCGTGCAGCCTAGTGAGCTATGGAAAGAATCCGAACGCTGGGAAGACTATGGCCCTGAGCTGCTGCGATTTACTGACCGTGGTGATCGTGAGTTTTGCTTTGGCCCAACGCATGAAGAAATCATTACAGATTTTGTGCGGAATGAGATCACCAGCTATAAGCAGCTTCCAATCAATTATTATCAGATCCAGACCAAGTTTCGCGACGAAGTCAGGCCTCGTTTTGGCGTGATGCGTTCGCGCGAATTCATTATGAAAGATGCCTACTCTTTCCATCAGGACCAAGCATCTTTGCAAGAGACATACGATGCTATGTATGTCGCCTATCAAAAGATCTTTACACGATTGGGATTAGACTTTAGGCCTGTTGAAGCCGACAATGGCTCTATCGGGGGCAATGCTTCACACGAGTTTCATGTACTTGCCAGTAGCGGAGAAGATGACATTGCTTTTTCTGATACGAGTGACTATGCAGCCAATATCGAAAAGGCGGCAACTCTCCCTTCTAAGAAAGTCAGAGCCGACGCAACAGAAACCATGGAGATCTTCGAAACGCCTGGATTAAGGACGATTAGTGCACTCGAAGAAGCGATGAACGTACCTGCTACAAAGCAGATAAAAATTCTATTAGTAAAAGGCGACGATGAAACTACAGTAGCGTTATTGCTGCGTGGAGATCATACCCTCAATGAAATTAAAGCAGAGAAAATAGACGGCATCGTCTCACCTCTCACATTTGCCAATGAGGAAACTATCGTTTCTCTCACCGGCAGCAAGCCTGGCTCATTAGGTCCAGTAGGAATGGAGCTAAGGATTATTGCAGACTATGCAACCGCCCCACTCTCAGATTTCGTTTGTGGCGCAAACAAAGAAGGTCATCACCTGAGAGGTGTAAACTGGGTTCGTGATCTTCCTGAGCCAGAATTTACGGATATTCGTAATGTTGTTGCAGGAGACCCTAGCCCGGATGGACAAGGGCATTTAGAGATTCGCCGGGGTATTGAAGTTGGTCACATATTCCAGCTAGGCACCAAGTACTCTGAAACAATGAATGCCAAGGTGCTAGATGAAAATGGTAAATCACAATTAGTAACAATGGGCTGTTACGGTGTTGGCATATCAAGGATCGTAGCTTCTGCCATCGAGCAAAACAATGATGAAAAAGGCATCATATGGCCTGCGGCAATGGCGCCTTATCAAGTTGCAATTGCTCCACTTAACTATCATAAATCCGAAGAGGTTAGACACACAGCCAACGATTTATACCAATCATTGGTGGACGCGGGATACGAAGTTCTGCTTGACGACCGCAATATCCGACCTGGTGCTATGTTTGCCGATTTAGAATTAATAGGCATACCTCATCGTATTGTTGTTTCGGATCGAGGCCTAAAAAATCAACAGCTTGAATATAAGTCACGCACTGCTGAAGAAGCAGAATTGATTGATACTGACGACGCATTGAAAACTATAATTGCAAAGCTAGCAGTTTAAGCTGCTAGCTTTTTAATTGAGTCCTGCTATCGGTAGCTATCGATACTAGGGCAGGCACAAACCAGATTCCGATCACCAAACACGTTATCAACACGACTAACAGTTGGCCAGTATTTACTAGTGGTAGAGGCACCTGCCGGAAATACTGCCTGTTGTTGCGTGTAAGGCCGACTCCAATCACTTAATAAATCCTTAACGGTATGTGGAGCATTTACCAAAGGATTGTCGTCGGCAGGCCACTCACCAGAGTGCACTTTACTAACCTCTTCTCGTATTGCAATCATCGCATCGCAAAAACGGTCTAGCTCTGCCTTTGACTCAGACTCAGTAGGCTCGATCATTAGCGTACCGGCCACAGGAAAGGACATAGTTGGTGCATGAAAACCATAGTCCATCAAGCGCTTCGCAATGTCTTCTTCTGAAATACCAGTGTCAGCTTTAATCGGTCGAATATCAATAATACACTCGTGAGCGACCCGGTCGTTCTCCCCTTTAAACAAAATAGGATAATAACCAGTTAGCCGACTCATTATGTAATTTGCATTAAGAATGGCCAGTTCAGTTGCACGCTTGAGACCATTGCCTCCCATTTGTTTGATGTAAGCCCACGAAATTGGAAGAATGGCGGCACTACCATACGGAGCCGCTGAGATCGCGCTATTTCCTGACTCTTTATTATCAACAGAGCTAACCACGTGATTAGAAAGAAAAGGTGCTAAATGCGATTTGACTCCAATTGGCCCCATACCAGGTCCACCGCCGCCATGCGGAATACAGAACGTTTTATGCAGATTTAAATGGGAGACATCAGAGCCAAACTTACCCGGCTTGCACAAGCCAACCTGCGCATTAAGATTGGCGCCGTCCATATAAACTTGGCCTCCATATTGGTGAGTAATGTCACATAACTCAACCACAGCCTCTTCAAACACACCATGCGTTGATGGGTAAGTAATCATGACACTCGACAAGTTTTCTGCATGTGCTTCGGCTTTGGCACGAAAATCTTCTATATCCACATTACCATTGCTATCACATTCTACAATCACCACTTTCATGCTTGCCATTGCCGCTGAGGCAGGATTGGTACCATGTGCAGAGCTGGGGATAAGGCACACATTACGGTGGCCTTCACCAC
>CALAJG010000311.1 GCA_937923375.1 uncultured Leucothrix sp. | reverse complement strand
ATTTCTTCTGGCGTCAAGCCTTCCAAAGAATGCGGGTACTTTAACCAATCCGTGGTTTCATGAATAACATAGTCTGGGGCAAGCTCGGTCTGACGACGACTCGGCTTGTAGTAGGGCACTGCAATACGAATTTGTTCAGGCGTATTCCGTCTCGCTTTCGTTCGAAGTTCATCGATAATTGCTTCAACTGAGCGCCCTGTATCAAATACATCATCAACAATTAATAGTCGATCATCGTGCTTAACATGCTTCACCAAATAGTTGAGTCCAAAGACTTTAACTTGCCGTGCCTGCTGATCTATTCCACTGTAAGAGGCCGTACGAATGGCGATGTGATTGCTAGATATTCCGTGATAATCCAAATATTCCTGAACGGCAATACCAATGGGCACACCACCTCGCCAGATGGCGATAATAAAGGTTGGTTCAAAGCCACTATCCAGAACCTGCTTAGCCAAAGCAAACGAATCTTCCAATAATCCCTGGGCAGTCAGATAAACTTTGCTCATAAATAATCACGCTATGTCGATGGTGTTGAATCGGGTATATTGTCGTGTATTCCAGCGGGGCGCAAGCCTTCTTTGAAAGCATCAATTTAGGGAGTGCTAAGCAATGAAAAAACAGTTTCTAGATGAACAAACCGTGATTTTGGACTCCTTTAAACTTGGGGTAAGTATCTATAGCAGTGGGTTTCGACCGACCTTCATTGTGGGGCTTTGGCGCGGTGGTAGTACCATCGGAATCTATGTTCAGGAGTGCTTGCAGACCTTGGGCGTTAACACAGACCATATTGCGCTGCGTACTTCCTATCAAGGCCTTTCGCATTATCAGGAAACGCTGGAATCTACTGATCCTGAGATTCGCGTGCACGGTACTCAGTATCTGTTAGAGACCTTGAATGCTGAAGACCGATTGCTAATCGTGGATGACGTGCTCAGTACTGGTCGAAACGTGACGGCTGTGATTAAGCGCTTAAAAAATCATTTAAAAAGAAATATGCCCGAAGCGGTAAAAGTCGCGGCCCTATGGCATCGCCCCTCTCATGATAAAACGGGACTACAGCCTGACTATTCGCTGCATGAAACACAAAACTGGTTGGTTTTCCCCTATGAGTTGAGTGGGCTCTCAAGTGAAGAGATAGAAACGCATAAACCCTATGTTGCCGTATGTCGATAAGCTAACACAACGGCAAAACGTAGAGTGAATATTCAGTAGTTTATGGGGTAAAAAAGAAGTTTTTTGCCAACTTGACGTTTAATCCTACCGTCTATAGAGTCGATAGATAATCAACTTACTTATTATTCTAATGAAAAAAATTCTTATTGCATTGGTAGTACTGGTCATTGCGGTTGTCGCTATAGGCCCATATTTAATTGGTTCTCAGATTGAGAAAATCAGCAAGCAGCTGGTAGACAGAGGTAATGCTCAACTGTCTAACCTTGCACAAACTAATTCCAACGTCACAAGTGGCAGTCTTAGCCTTGATCTGTATCAAAAAGGATACTTAACATCCGAGGCAACGGGCAAGCTGTCGATTGCGCTGGTCGAAGCAGGTGAGTCTAAGCAGTTTGAAATACCATTTACTACGAATATTAAGCACGGTCCTTATCTTGGCGACGCAGGTTTTGGCTTGGCCAGAATTACCTCTCGACCCGATTTATCTGGCTTAGATCTCCCAGAGTCGATCACAGCCGACATCATTGTTATTGAGAGCATTGTAGACTTCTCTCAGGGCTTGACTGACTCTGTCACGGTTGCGCCGATAAAGCATGTTAGTGAAGAGGGCAACACGGTTGATTTTGCGGGGGCAGTAATTAATAGCAAAAGAAGTGTGCAAAACCCTTCGACCTTCACTGCCGATATGAGTGTCAAGCAGCTTATGTTGAGTAGTTCTGAGGAATCTAATGTACTGACACTAAAGCCTTTCGACATGTCAATGAGTGGCAAAGGAGAAGCTGGTCGACAAGCGGGTAACTATCAAATGGAGAGCAGTCCGATTGAAGGAAGCATGGGTGAGGCTGTTAGTTTGGTAATGCAGAAACTGTCGCTTTCGGGTCGGTATGAAAAGGCCAGAGGTGCTGACTTCATGCTGGGAGACGGTGAGCTCAGTATGACGGATCTTGTCATCACCAACCCAGAGTCATTAGCAACCCCTCTGAAACTTCCGTCATTAACGATCAACACGCAGTTGGAACAAACACAAAACCAAGATCTGACAATGACAATGAAATATCGGGGGACATTAGATCCTAGTATGACGGCATTGATGCGATCACCTGTGGACATAAAAACGGCGGCGTTGGATCTGCAGTTCAAAGCGATACCTCTGAGTGTTGTTACTGAATATCAAAAACTGATCAAGGACTTGGTGACAGAGCCAAATCAGGAAAAAGCAGCACAAGCGATGCAGGCAAAAATGTTGGAATTGATTCAGGTGTTGGCTAATAATGCGGCATCAACCCATCTGAATTTACAGGCGGAGGCGGCGGAGGGTGATTTGATTGCTGATATCAATACCGGTTTTAAGCCAGGGGTTAACTTTGATGCGGCTCAAATGATGCAGCTGGTGGTTGCTCCTCAGCCAAGTACGATTCTGCCTTTACTAGTGGGGCGCGGTAAAGTGTCTCTGAGCAAAGGGATCACGGATAAAGCGGGATTAACGCCAATGATTCAGATTATGGCGGCGGAGTATGTGACTTTGAAAGACGACAAGTTTACTGCTGAAATGCAAATCACAGAAGGTCAG
>CALAJG010000310.1 GCA_937923375.1 uncultured Leucothrix sp. | reverse complement strand
GCCGTATATAAATAGCGTGCGTCAAAACTATAATAGGGTCCAACCAATACCAGCAGCATATAAGGAAACGTCCAAGTCAAATGGCTCCAGATAACCCCGAATGCAGTACTGTCCAAATTAACCGCTAGCAATACGTGATATTGTGCTGCAGCAATGGGCAGTGAAGGTAAAATTAATGGTGCGTAAAGCCAGCCATGGTGTTTTCTTGAGCCCCATTCCAACCAAGCCAGTGTTAAAGGTAGCGCTATCATCACCGTAGCGATGCCAATCCAGAGGGCGGTAAACATAGGTTCAAAGTCGGCATTATTGAAACTTTTAAGACTTAACGAAGCGGGAAATAGTTTTGGGAAAAACCATCCGCCAGCCACAGACCAAAGTAACAGAATTGCTAGTGACAACCAGCCCAGTGCAAACACTGGAATGCCATGAATCCAACGGCTTTTAAATTCCTTACCCGGCTGTCTAATGCCAGTTGGATATCGATACAGTTTTTTTACGCCCCACCAGATGCTCCTACCAGTCAAAATTAGCAACCCAAGTAGCAGCATTAAACACATCGCGGCAGCGCTGCCTTTGGCTTGTGCTATTTCATCAGGGTCAGTTAACCATTGCCAACTGAGCACTGCCAGTGTGGGTGGGGTTGATGGTCCTAAAATAACTGCCATATCAACCACTGATAAACTATAGGCTAGGACTGCAACCAGTGGCCACCCCATACGTGGAAGCAGTTGGGGAAGTAGGGCAGTTACCCAAACCTGTCGTCTTGAGTAGCCCAAACTATTGGCTAAAGTGATTTGCCGTGAAATTGCCTGCTCGCCTAACAGAGTTGCCATAATCCACAGTAGGAACCATGTTTCTTTAACAGCGAGCGTTAAGGTCAGACTAATGGCATAAGGGTCGCGTATGCTCACCCATTGCGGGGGACTACTCCACGCTAATAAATTGGCCAAGCCACGTGCTAGCCACCCTGAGGGTGCGATCAGAAATGCGATGCCAATGGCAAAAGCAATATGAGGAAAAGCCAGAAATAATGGAAGTTGTTTTTGCGCCGCTGACCAGCCGCGCCCGGGATATAGCCAGATAGTCACTAAGCTCGCACACATTAGAGCGATCAATGTTGATCCGACTGCGCTTCCAATCGTACTGAGTAAGGCGCTGCTGAACTGACCGTCCTGAAATAAGGCTAGCCAGGTTATCGCATTGAACGCAGGTGATAGCACCCAAAGTAGTCCCGGGACTAAGGGTAAGAGTGTCAGACAAATGCCCACCAATGCCAGCATAGCTGGCATTGAAAGGGTACTTTGTTTGAGTAGTTTGGGAATATTAAAAGAGATGTTGCTAGCTACCGTAACGTTTCAACCATTCGGCTTCCAGTGCTTCAACCCATGACGCATGCGGCTCTGCCAAGGTAGGATTTACCTCAGTCAGACTGCCGGGTGCACGTTTGTTGAATACGGCTTGCTGTTCAGCAGTCAACTTACTAGCATCCAAAACAGAAGGATCACCCCAAACGGTGATATCAGCTTTGCGTACCTGCGCTTCGGGCGATAATAGAAAGTTAACAAATACCTGAGCGCCTTCTTTAGCTTTGGCATTGAACGGTATCGCTAAGAAATGAACGTTGCCAATGGTGCCTTTGGTAAACCCAAAACTGTAGGTGCTAGGAGGTAGCTGTTCCTTAGCGACTAAATTGGCTGCGTCATTTGGGTTAAAGGTTAATGATAATTTCAATTCGCCGTCAGCAAGTTTTTGGTGCATTTCAGCATTGTTTGCAGGAAAGGCTTTTCCTTCACGCCACGCAACCGGATGTAATTTGTCCAGATAGTCCCACAGTGGTTGGCTAACGCTGCCAAAGCTGTCTTCGTCTACAGGTGCTGCTAATAATGAAGCGTCTTCTATTAATTCACTCAGCAGTTGTTTAAGAAAGGTGGTGCCGTGAAAATTAGGTGGCTTAGGGTAGCTGACTCGTCCTGTGTTTTTACTTGCAAATTCTAGTAAGGCTTTAGCAGAGCGTGGCGGTTCAGCAACTACATTTTTATCAGCAATAAAGGTTAGCTGTGCAGTGCCCCAAGGCGCCTCTAAACCATCAGTGGTTTCTGAAAAATCTTTACGGACCGGTTTGCTTGTATCAACAAATTTCCAGCTTGGAATGGATTCTGCCCATGGGCCGAATAACAAGCCGTTAGTTTTTAAGGCACGGAAGTTTTCTCCGTTAACCCACATCATATCGACAGAGCCACCCTCATTTCTACCCGCTTCTTTTTCTGTCTTGATACGTTTGACGACTTCCCCTGCGTCAGTGATTTTAACCAGCTCAACGTTAACGCCGTAGCGCTTTTTAACTTCATCACCTGCCCACTTGACGTATTTGTTTATATTGTCGCTGCCACCCCATGCATTGAAATAAACAGTCTGGCCTTTGGCCTTGTCTGTTATAGCGTCCCAATCTGTATCAGCTTGAGCCAGCTGAACACTAGCGAATGCTGCAAAGGAAATTATTGCAGTGACGAGTAGATTCTTTTTCATAGTTCATTCCATAGATTTGGCAAGTGGTATTAGTTCACCCTACCTTTACGCCTTTGTAAATGATTCGGATGCAAATTGCTTTGGCAGTCTAAGCCAGCGTAGTTTATATCATTTGTCGCAGCAGACCGTGAAGTAAATGATGTAATTTTAGGCATTTCTCGCGTCGCAGAAATCAAATATTTAAACTGAGAATGCTTGAATCTTTGTGGTTTAATGGAGACAATGAGGGGTTTGATTTAATAATCAGAGGTTTAGACATGCAACGCAATAGCACTGCCGAAGTGAGGCAGCAGTTTTTGGATTTTTTTGCCGATAAAGGCCATGAGGTCGTGCCTTCCAGCTCCCTGATTCCGGGAAATGATAAGACGTTGCTATTCACCAATGCAGGTATGGTTCAATTTAAAGACCTATTTCTCGGTGACGAAGTCAGATCATACAAACGCGCTGTTACTTCACAGCGCTGTGTGCGTGCAGGTGGCAAACACAACGATCTGGAAAATGTGGGCTACACTGCCAGACATCATACTTTCTTTGAGATGATGGGAAATTTCAGTTTTGGAGATTATTTTAAAACTGACGCCATTAGCAATGCATGGGAGTTTTTAACCGACGTTCTTAAACTGCCTAAGGAAAAGCTTTGGGTTACAGTGTATGCGGATGATGATGAAGCCGCTAAGATTTGGATCGACGAAATCGGTTTCCCCGAAGATCGCATCAGTCGTATTGGTGACAAGCCTGGCAAGCCTTATGAAAGTGATAACTTTTGGGCGATGGGCGATACTGGGCCTTGCGGACCTTGCTCTGAAATTTTCTACGATCATGGTCCTGAAATCTGGGGTGGTCCACCGGGAACACCAGAAGAAGATGGGGATCGCTATATCGAAATCTGGAATCTCGTCTTCATGCAGTTTGAACGATTTCCCGACGGTACGATGAAGCCATTACCTAAACCTTCCATTGACACTGGAATGGGGCTGGAGCGGCTGAGCGCAATCCTTCAAAACGGCCACAGTAACTACGATATCGATTTATTTCAGTATTTGATTAGACATATTGCTGATTTAGCAGTTATGGATGATCTGGACAATGCATCTTTAAAGGTCATCGCCGATCATATTCGTTCCTGTTCCTTCCTGATTCTGGATGGTGTGGTGCCTTCAAATGAGGGTAGAGGCTATGTGCTGCGTCGCATTATCCGTCGTGCCGCAAGACACGGACATAAGCTAGGCTTGGAAGGCGTATTCTTTCATCAGCTCGTTCAGCCTCTGGTGGATATGATGGGGGCGGCTTATCCTGATCTAGCTGAAGCACAGCAGCGTATTGAAGAAACGCTGCATAAAGAAGAAGTTCGCTTTGGAGAAACGTTGGATAAAGGCATGAAGCTGCTGAATACTGCGATTGCTGATCTGGACAGTAAAGTACTACCTGGGGATGTAGTCTTTAAACTTTATGATACCTTTGGTTTTCCAGTGGATCTCACCACAGACATTGCCAGAGAGCATAAGATCGAAGTGGATGAAGCTGGTTTCAATGCCGCGATGGATGCACAGCGAGAAACGGCAAGGGCAGCGGGGAAGTTCGGTGTTGATTACACGGCCAAGCTAGACGTCGATGGCAATACTGAATTTACTGGCTATGATCAGTTGGAAAGTCATCAAAGTAAGGTTACCGGTTTATTTGTTGAAGGCGATGCAGTTGATAAAATCGCTGCTGGCCAATCAGCCAGAGTGGTATTAGATACAACGCCGTTCTATGCCGAGTCTGGTGGTCAAATTGGCGAC
>CALAJG010000309.1 GCA_937923375.1 uncultured Leucothrix sp. | reverse complement strand
ATACTGAGGAGAAATAATGAAGAATAGTCAATCTGGCATCAGATATAATGATCTTACACAAACTCACAAAGATTTAGCCTGCAAATTATCAAAACAAGGCATGGGCCGCCGCGAAATGATGAAGCTGTCACTGATGACAGGTGTTTCATTAGTCGCTGCTAAGAGCTTACTGCTAGACGCTAAAGTAGCCATGGCTGCTGAGCCAAAGAAGGGCGGCACATTACGCTTCGCTTCCAACCTACACGGGCCAGATGACAATCAAGACCCGCGATTATTTACATCAACAATCGACTACAGCCGTGGTCGCGCCGTTTATAATGGTTTAGTACAGCTTGGCGACGGTCTTGCGCCGATGCCGGAGCTTGCAACCAAGTGGACACCAAACTCAGATGCGTCGGAGTGGACTTTTACCCTACGCAAAGGCGTCAAGTTCCACGACGGTTCTGACTTAACCGCTGAAGATGTGGTTTACAGCATGAACCGCCACCTGGGTGAGAAATCTACCTCGGTTATCAAATCGGTCATGAGTTCTGTGAAAGAATGGAAAAAGTCTGGTCCGCTCGAAGTTAAAGCGACACTGACAGGCCCCAACGCTGACCTGCCTATTTTGTTAGGGTTGTTCCAAAACAAAGTGATTAAAGCTGACTCTACCGGCGATTGGAATGGTACAGGTCCGTTTACATCAGAATCATTTGAGCCAGGCGTAAAGTCGGTTCATAAGCGTAACGAAAACTATTGGCGTGAAGGCGCAAACCTTGATGCGATTGAGATCACTGCGATTACTGACCCGGTCGCCCGTGTCAATGCCCTGATCTCAGGTGACGTTCAGATTGCCACGAGTATTGAACCTAAAGCTTTCCGCCAAATCGACGCGGCGGATAACGTGACTTTATCGTCTATCCCTGCGGCACTTCAGGTAGGTATCTGCTGCCTTAAGAACTCTGCACCCGGCGAGAACGATGATTTCGTTAAAGGAATGCAGTTCCTGCAGGATCGTGAGCGGATTGTGAAGCGTATCCTTAAAGGTAAAGGTTCTGTCGGAAACGACACGCCAATTTCTGCCGCGCACGGGGCTGACTTCTGTTCTGAACTTCCCCAGCGTGAATTTGATCTGGACAAAGCTAAGTTCCATTTCAAGAAAGCTGGCGTAGACACTGCTGAGCTATTCGTTGCTCCCGTTACTTCGGGTATTGAAGACACTTGCCTACTTGCACAAGCCAATGCCGCTAAAATTGGTTTTGATCTGAAACTAAAGAAAGTACCCACAGATGGCTACTGGGGAGCCGTATGGATGAAGGAACCCGTCAATGTGGTTACCTGGAACATGCGTCCTACCGCTAATTCACAGCTAGCGATACAGTTTGGACCCGGTGCTAAGTGGAACGATACCTTCTGGAACAATAAGCGCATGGGTGAGCTACTGAAGGCGTCACTCTCAGAGCTAGATCCTGAAAAGCGTCATGCCATGTACTGTGAAATGCAGACACTGGTTCATAATGGCAGTGGCATGGTGATCCCAGCGTTCTCTAACATCAACGATGGTGTGGCGAATAACGTCATGGGGATACCTAATGTACCGTTAGGGCAGGCAGGTGGTTGTGAATGGCCTGAGTTTGTTTGGCTTACTTAATGGCTAGGCCCTTAAGTACTCGCTAATTTAACCTCGCCAGGACTGGTTTCAGTCTTGGCGGGTTATTGGTGAAAAGTTACATCCCACTGTATAGCATTGCTCATACCACACTGGCACCCTCACCTATGAACCATACTTTGGATCAGTTCTCAGACAATCCCATTATCTATGAACTCGTTAACTGGCCACCTCGTCCCCAGTCAGTTAGTAGCGTGCGCGCCAGTAGTCCGTTATTTCGCAATCCGTTTGTTGAGATAGCACTGGACGATAATGAAATGATTACCCGAACCTATTCCAAAGATGGCTTTACGGAATATTGGACAGAAGCGAGGGTGATTTTGGAGACGTTGACTTCTATCAAGTTGATTTCTGATGTGAAGGTTTCAGAAGCCATGGATATTGAGGCGCTCACCGCTCGAATACTCGAAGAGCGCGATGAGTCAATTGCAGAAGCCAGCTTAATGTTTGACAGCGGCATGTATCAGCAGTTTTTATGGCAGTTCGGCCGTGATTACAAGGGCTTGCCCGATCAGGTAGTTGAAAAGATCGCAGTCGCAAGGGCTCAGCTTAAGGGCGAATAACATCTGGAAATTAGCCAGGTTAAAAAAAAGGAGATAGCTATTCCATGATGATGCGAATGGTTTTACAACGGCTCGGCATCGGCGTCGTGACGTTGTTTGTGGTTTCAGTGATAGTCTTTGTCATCACGAGTATTTTGCCCGGCGACGTGGCACAAATTAAGTTGGGTCAGTCCGCAACCCCTGAAACATTAGCCGCGCTACGAGCCGAGCTAGGGATGGATAAGCCCTGGTATATCCGGTATTTCAGCTGGCTAGGGAACCTGTTGAGTGGGGATCTCGGTATCTCCAAAGCCGGTGGTGCCACCATATCAAGCCTGATCGATAGTCGTATTTGGAATACCTTAATGATGGCCGGGCTGGTTTCCTTAATCTCAATCCCTATCTCAATCGCCTTGGGACTTTGGGCTGCAATGCACCCCGGCACTAAGCTGGATCGCATTGTTACCTTTGGTACTTTGAGCACTATCTCCGTGCCAGAATTTTTTATTGCCACGATTATGGTGTTAATTTTTGCCGTCAAGTTGAAGTGGCTACCCTCTACGCTTTATCTCACGGGTAACGAATCCTGGACAGAACTGCTCAAAGCGATGGCGATGCCGTTGATTACCTTGGTGATCGTTGTTTCCGCTCAGATGATACGCATGACCCGTGCCGGTATTCTCAACGTTATGAGTTCGCCGTACATTGAAATGGCGATACTAAAAGGTGTCCCTCGCAAGCGCATTATTTTGCGACATGCGCTGTATAACGCAATCGGCCCAATCGTCAACGTAATCGCTCTTAACCTTGCTTACCTTGTGAGTGGCGTCGTAATCGTAGAAACGATTTTCTCGTATCCCGGTTTAGCCAAGCTGATGATCGATGGCGTGCAAACGCGCGACCTGCCGCTAGTGCAGGCCTGTGCGATTATTTTCTGTGCAGTCTATGTGATACTAATCCTGATAGCTGATATCGCATCGATTTTGTCTAATCCACGATTGAGACACCCGAAATAACGGCGGAGATAATTATCATGAGTGAAGTAATAAAAAATGAAGATGAAGTCCTCGCCAAACTCGATGCCTTTGCAGAGCTGCCGGACGCACCGCCGAAGCGAAAGCTCAAACTATCTTGGGTTGGAAAGTTTGCCAGTTTAGTAGTCCTTTTCTGGCTGGTGATGGTCGCGATTGGGCCATCCATTGCACCGCACCATGAAATGGACATGGACGGTGACGACAGCTTTATGGTGGCGCACGACAATGAGTATGGCTCCTTCTATCTAGGAACGGATTCCCTTGGCCGAGATACGCTGTCACGGGTGCTTTATGGCGCACGTAACACCATTGGCATTGCCCTGCTATCCACGCTATTGGCCTACTTTCTGGGAATCACGCTAGGTATTTTA
>CALAJG010000308.1 GCA_937923375.1 uncultured Leucothrix sp. | reverse complement strand
AGCTGTCGCCAGAAACAGTCGCGCAACCGCTTCAGCATCGACATCAGCTTTTATGCTTCCGTCGGCAATTCCATTCTTTACCCACCGTTCAACGTCTTTCTGGCGTCGATCGTGGAGTGCAATCATACTCTGTCTTACTTCTGACGTGGTAGCCGCCGCATCAAACCAAAGGTGATAGAAAGCACGTCGAGTCAATGGCGCATTTACACAAAACTGATACTGCGCATCTATTGAAGCGGCGATGGCATCAAATCCGTTTTTATCCTGCGTTACCTGACGTAGCTCCTGAGACCATTCTTCGCCGATGCGGTTGATCATATAACTAAATAAATTCCCTTTCGAACCAAAGCGATAACCTGCCAAACTTCGACTGTAACCGGCTAGTTCACCTACGTCTTTGAGGGTGGTTTTTTCCGTACCACGAGTGACTATTAGCTCAACCGCCACTTCAAACATCAACGTGTCTGATAGGTCAGTGCGTTCTGCATGAGTGACTCGCAGTGTCGCATCATTCCTAATACTGGCAGCTTTTTCAATCAATACAATTGTGGCCTACGGTTGAGTATATTTACTTGTCTTGAGCAAGTGTATGGATGATCAATTAGCTTGTCAATATACTTGTTCCTGACAAGCATATGTGTTTTTTCGCAAAATATTGACCTTAACCCCTATTTTGCACAAGATGAAGCTAAACTCTTTAGAGAAACACGCATGTTAAAACGGATTCATCACGCCGCAATCATTTGCTCGGACTATGAAAAGTCTAAACACTTTTATACTGAGATACTTGGACTTGAAGTTATTGCGGAAAATTATAGAGCGACCAGAGACTCTTACAAACTTGATTTAGGGCTTCCAGATGGCGGGCAAATAGAGTTGTTTTCTTTTCCTAACTCGCCAGACAGACCGAGCTATCCTGAGGCGCTGGGGCTGCGGCATCTGGCGTTTTTGGTGGATTCGGTGGATGAGGTTGTCGAGCACTTGACTAAGGCTAGAGTTGAGGTTGAAGAGGTAAGGACAGATGAGTTTACGGGGAAACGGTTTACGTTTTTTAGTGATCCGGATTTGTTGCCGCTTGAGGTTTACGAGGCATGAAAAACCTACTGATAATTAAAACAGGCGACACTTTTCCTGAAATCAAAGCGGTTGATGGGGATTTTGAGGATATGTTTGCAAGCTGTCTTAATGGTATCGACGTCAATACCTCTCTTTATGGCGCTAGAGAGCAGCAACCACTTCCTCAGCCAGGTGAATACGAAGGCGTGATTATCACCGGGTCGCATTCGATGGTGACAGACTGCGAACCGTGGAGTGAACGCTTGCTGCCATTTGTCCGGGCACTACGCGAGGCTAAAGTACCAACGCTTGGGGTTTGTTACGGGCATCAGTTAATTGCTAAGGCGTTTGGCGGTGAAATCGATTTTCATCCTGGTGGACCGCAGGCAGGGAGTACAGAAATCACTCTGACGGAGGCTGGTAAGCAGGATCAATTGCTTGGCTCGTCGCCGGAAACGTTTAAGGTTAATGCAGGGAATTCACAGCGGGTGACTAAGTTGCCTGATGAGGCCGTTGTACTAGCAGGGAACAACTTTGAACCACATCAGGCGGTTAGGTTTGGGGAGGCGATGTGGGGGCTGCAGTTTCATCCTGAGTTTAATCGGCGGGTTACTTGTGCTTATATTGATCGAACAGTGGAGGTGCTTAAAAACTATGGACGCAATCCAGAAAAAATCAAAACTAGTTGCCTTGATACAGCGGACAGCCAAAATTTGCTCAGAAATTTTGCAAGGCATTAGGGCATTTTATATATAAAAAACCTACACCATAAAACATCCTTCTAACTCTTACAGTTACATACTAAATATATCAAAGCTCAAATTGTCGAAATAATTACAAGCTGAAATACAATCAATATAGCAACTTTTGTGATCAATAAATAATCCAATATCAAACAATGAGCTCACCTAAAGGCTGTTATAGTCATTATATATCCGCAATACAGAGATACTAAGATGGCAAGGCTGCTCCTAATTTTACCATTACTTTTCACACTGGCATCATGCGGAAGTGGCGGTTCATCATCAGACCCTACTGCTAACGCCTCCTCAGTTATAGCCGAAAAATACTCAGTTGATATAATTACTAAGACTAGTAGCATAAGACAGCTCTCTGAGATCGTCAGTGTTACCATTAGCAATGTCCCTGAAGGAGGTCTTCATTATGGAGTAGCTATGGAGCAAGAGGATGCTTCGATACTAGCTGCCAGTTTAATTCAAACATCTGCCACTACTGGTGCTATCAAAATCTCTTTCAACTCTGGTAACTCATTAGGAGACGGAATACATATTAACAAGGTCGCCCTGGCAATATGCCTTGATGAACAGTGCTCCTCTCAGATAAAGGGCTCTCCCGTCATAATTGATACAAAAATTGAAGTTATAAATGCAGGTGCCGTTTCAATCAGCAACAATTCTTTTTCTGTAAATGGAAATACATCAGATGAAATAACTCCCGAACAAAGTATAATCCCTGTAACTACTACAATAGCAAACCCATCTGAATTAACAGTCCAAATCAGTGAACAAGCCGATCAAGGAGTAAGCCTCGGTGAAACCACTTACCGTCTCCAAAACAACCAGCTAGAATTAATCATAAGTTACACTAACCCCACTTATCTGACACAAGGTGATCACTCATCAACTTACAATATTAATATTTGCCATGACTCTGCATGCCGCATCCCTCTGATGGGCAGCCCATTTAATTTAAACGTTAATTATGCTGTAACCAAACTACCCAGTGATGTAGGTATTGCGGTTCCTGATGTTAGATCAGAAATCAACCATGATGTGCTCGATGCAGAATATAGCTCTCTACTAAATAGTGTTGCTATCGCCTCCACGACTCCTGAAAATGCAGTCTACATTTATTATCTGGACGATTTAACAACTTCTTATAAAATACCGCTTGATTTAGCACCAACCGCGATTAGTTTTGCCAGTGCTGGTGACAGTAATAAAATAGCTGTGGGTCACAATTCGAAAGTCACCTTCATCGACCTTGATGAGTCAAATCTGCCAGCATCTAGTAAAAAAACCTTAGATTTACCAGTTGATGTTTACGATTTAGTAGCAACAGAAAGTGCCGTTTACGCTGTTCCAAAAGGGGATCAATGGGAGTCTTTGTATCGTATTGAGGTTAGTAATGATTCTGTTACACAGAGTATTAGCTCGTCTATCCGCGCTGGATCTAAAATTAAAATGCATCCCCAGTTACGAGCAGTCTATCTTACCAGCAGAGGCTTATCATCTAATAGCATGGAGAAATTTGATATTCAGACCACTATACCAAGCTATATATCAGACTCACCAAATCAACTTGATCACCACAAGTGTGGAGACCTTTGGATCAACAATGCTGGCACTAGAATTTACACTGCCTGTGGAAATACATTCATATCTTCAGACACAGAATCTGAAGACATGATCTACACTGCTCGGCTGCCCCCTATTTCGTCTTCCTATATCTATGACTTGTATAAGCTGACCTCAGTCGCTGAATCTAATACGAAGAATGAAATTTCAGCCATTGAAACTGAAAATGAATCTAATTGTTCATTTGCTGATGAAGCATGTACGAGTGTCCTAAGTTTCTACACCAAAAACTCCTATAATAGAATTTCAGCATCTGCTTTTGAGAAAGTTAGCTTAGATGGAAATTTATATGCGGAAAAACCAAGCTTCGTATTTTACGATGACGAAGGTACAAGCGTATTCGTGATATCTCAATTAGTTGATACACCTACACAAAAAAGCTATATCTTAGAATTCAAAAGATAATAACTAAAATGAGCATCCATTTGGGGAAACTAATCTAACTCACTCGATTTACTGAAAGTGTAAAGTCCGCAAAAGCGGGGTTGATATAGTTTATTCAATATCAGCTTGTAACGCTTATTTGAAATTTACAGCCAACTAGGCCCCTTCAACGTCTGCGACACAAAGTACCCTAACAACCCAAAGTTCATCGCAATCGTAAACACAAACCCCCAAGCAGCCCCAGTCAAATGCGCCATATGGCCAATATTATCCGTCGCATTCCTGTCCTTATACCAAGAGTAAGCGACATAGCCGACACCCGCTAAAATCTGCGGAATCGCGATAATTCCATACAGATACAAATTCTGCCAAGGCGCAAACACAATCGCTGCAAACACCACCGCCGCTACACCGCCCGAAGCCCCCAGTGCCGCATAGCTGGTATCATTTTTATGGCGCAAAAAGCTAGGAATAGAAGCAACGATAATCCCACCAAAATACAGCACAATGAAGGTTAGCATGGGAGATCCCATCGCCTGAGGATACAGACGCGTCTCAACGGCATTACCAAACGACCAAAGCACTAACATATTAATCGCCAAATGCAAGAAATCAGCATGTATAAAGCCAGAGGTAAGGAAGCGATACCACTGATTGTTTTGCCTGATGGTTACCGGATGAAAAATAAGCATCGACTTGCCCGCTTGGTTTTGCATAAGCAGTAGCGAGATTAAACAGGTGATGGCGACAATGATATTGGTCGCTGTTAGCACGTCAGTATTTATCATAGTGATGTATTTCTTTTAGTAAGTATTGATATCGCAATAAAGTTAGTTCTAGTCGAAAAACTAGGCCACTATACAGTCATTTGTGGGTTAACACTTGTTTAAGGTTCTGTTTTCGATTGCTCAATTGTTGCATCAACATCTTCAAAAGCCTATCCTCCCGTCGCAACAATTACTAACAAAACTTTGGGGCACAATGCTGCAGATTATTGAAAAACACATGGAAGAGACGATCTTCAAAAGCCGCTGGTTACTAGCACCTTTTTACTTGGGTCTGGTCGCGAGTATCGTTTTATTGTTCGTCAAATTTGTACAAGAATTCTGGCATCTATTCGTGACCATCGGCGCAGCAAGAGAGAGTGACGTCATTGTTGCAATACTCGCCTTAGTAGACATGTCTTTAGTGGCTAGTTTGCTTCTGATGATCATTTTTAGCGGCTATGAAATCTTTGTATCTAAAATCGATATTAGTGACCACAAAGACCGTCCAGACTGGATGGGCAAGGTAGATTTTTCAGGCCTTAAACTGAAGGTTATTGGAGCAATTGTTGCTATATCGGCCATCGATATGCTGAAGTCTTTTATGGAGATCTCCGGCACATTGACAGAAGCGCAAACGACAGCGCTGATGTGGAAAGTCATTTTCCATATGGCGTTTGTGGTGTCCGGTGTACTGTTTGCAATGATGGATAAAATCGCGGGTGACACTAAAAAGCACTAAGTACCCGTTTGCTACCGACAATCTAAACTCACCTCTATGCAACTTTTTTAGACGCTCGTACGTTATAGGTAGATAACTCAACTTTCGACTAGAGGTCTGCCATGAAGAATAAACCGTCAAGTTTTGATCGCCGCGATTTTATGCTGCTATCCGCAGGTGCTGTTGCTGCACCTCTTGCTTTACAGTCTCAAGAAGCAGAAGCCGCTGCATCAGACTTCGGTATTGTTGGACAGTTAGCACCAGACCTAAAGCTAGACTATTGGATTGATAAGGACGGTAAGGAGACAACATTTTCTATATTTGAAAACAAGGGAAAGTGGGTGTTTTTAAAATGCTTCCAAAGCTGGTGCCCAGGATGTCATTCCAGTGGATTTCCCACGCTCAAAGCATTTTCCGATGAATTCTGGGAGCATCCGAAAGTTGCCATTGCTGGGATTCAAACAGTATTTGAAGGCTTTTCGACGAACTCAAAGAGTCAGGTTCGTAAGCTTCAGCAGCGTTATGATTTGCCCATTACCATGGGACACGATGCGGGCGACCCTAAGGGTGTGCGCCACCCTCAAACGATGCGGAAATATCGTACGGGTGGCACCCCTTGGTTGATACTGATCAATCCTAAGGGGCGCGTTGTTTATAACGGCTTTCACGCGGACAAAGCAAAGCTTATTTCTTATGTTCAGGAGCAGTTAGACAAAGAAGAAAAGAAAGCTGCTGAAACTAAAGCGTCATAGTTTGACTTTTAAGAGGGTAATGCGAAGACGTATCCTGCAATTCCCTCGCTCTTCCAACCTAGAGCTATAAGTTGGCTATTTTCATTACTGCTTGTTGTCCAATGATGCCTTTTCGTCGACGGATTATATAACCTGTAGAGTGGAATAGACCCTGTCACCTTTGTTCCAAATAAATACCCAGGGACACCTTCTTCCTTCCAACCCAGACTGACCAGACTGTTGCGCTCGGGGCCAGATAGTGTCCAGAAATGGACTCCTAACTGAGGGTTATAAAGCCTATACCAAGGCTTAGCAGTAATATTCCCAATGGTCTTTACCAAAGGCAAAAAGTAATAAGCAATTCCTTCTTGCTTCCAGCCAAAGTTTCTAAGGATGGAGGTTTCTGTAGTATCTTGCGTATAGAAATGAACTTGACTCGATTGGTTATAGAGTCGATAAAACGGTATGAGCGGGTTGGCAACTCTAGGGTCACTTTCAGCAACCGTAATGTTAATTTGCCCGTAAGAAGACCTCCCCAATAAGTCGCGGAATGTATACCAAATATTATCATTTCCTGTGAAGCCAGCTTTCGATTTATAAACGAGTTTGTTATTAATTAACGATACTGTTCCACCTTTTGAAGACCAAGGGTTTGGCGCATTCAGTGTTAGTCCTGAACCAGAATCATTTGCAAGAGCATCAATCGTAATACTCTCACTAGTTACCACTCTGACATCATCGGGACTCGAATTAGGATATACATTTGAAGGTAGGACAGAAATGCTCACCTTAGCGGAGTTTGTTCGTCCCTGATCATCATCAATAACATACCAAAACTCATCTGTACCACTAAAACCTGACTTCGGTTTATATACAATCTTGTTTAAATTGATTCTTGCCGTCCCACCCTGCTTTGAATACTCATTAACTTCAACAATGCTATTCCCATTACCAATATCATTCGCTAATACATCAATGATAATTTCAACGCCTGTCGATGTAGTCGTAGAATCAGTTATTGCAACCGGGTAAGGCCCAATAGTTAACTGAGCAGTATTTGATATACGTAAGATGTGCGCTTCTGAGGGAACTCCCTTATCATCAAGAAGGTGTAATAAATAATACCCTGGCGGCGCCAAGTTTGGAGAGCTGGGCAAGCTAACGCTGACTCCACCATTTATGTCCTTAAAGTCCAACTCCAAGAATCGCTGCTCCATATCATTAGAATGGGTAGTCGCTCCGGTTTTAATTAAAGTAGCCCGGGTGATTCGGTCATTGGAACTGTGTCTCACAGCTATTTTACTGCCATAAGGGGCTTCTGTTGGTGCACTAACAATGATTGGGCGAGTGGCTGCCTCCCCCAAGTTATTAAACAGGTAGGGTGGCGAGAAAATTTCTGCATTAGTGTTAACCTGGGGTCCAGGGGCACCACCTCCAGCAACCATTACGCGCCCATCTTTAAGCAATAAGGATGTCGAATGATAGAGACGTGCTTTAGCTGAAGGTGCCATAAGTGTCCAAGCCTCTGTTGCCGGGTCCCAAATTTCCGGACGAAATGAGACTCCATCAAGTTGGTTGTCACTTTTTGAACCACCCACAATCATGACTTTGCCATTGGGTAAAACAACAGATTCAACCCATACTCTTCCAGTTTCCTTTGGTTTGTTAACAGCTCGTACCGTTGGAGTGGCTCCGTTGATATCAATAATTGCCGCGCCATTGGTAATAGATCCTGAGCCACCTACTTGCAGAATTTTTCCTGGTTGATACATTACTGCCGCTGCAACAGATGGGTCTCCTGTAACATTCAAAGTCCCCAAACTCTGGAGACTACCGTTACCATTAGGGTTCATGTAGTACATTTTTTTGTCGTTTGTATAACCAAAGACAAGTCCATTTGGTGCAACCCAATGCCGCGGGTAAAAATAAAAATAGTCAGCTGTGGAGACACCAAATAATGATCGCCACTGATTAGTCGTAGGAGAATAAACCTCAGGGGTGTTTACCGAACGTCCCTCACTGTCACGGCCTCCACTCAATAATATATCGCCATTGTTCAAAACTGTTGAAGTCGGATACCAACGCGCTGAGTTCATATTTGCAGCGCGACTAAGTGTGTTAGTTTGAGTATTAAAAATTGGTGCGTCTGTTATTCCACGATTCGTTCCACCATTAGGTCGATTATCACCTCCTGACATAAGCACATTGCCTGTCTCAGGCATCAATACCGCAGCACTACAGAAGGAATCCACACCCAAGGTATTTGGCGATGTGTTGTGCGAATTTGTATCGGTACCTAACTCGGGATCCCAAACATCGAAGAAAAACTGCGCCCCTTGTGTACCATTTTCATCGGTTCCAAAGTTCATCACTTTACCCTGAGGGGTTAGCACAGAGTGTATGGCGATCGTCGGCCAATCGAGAACCGGTGTCCAGCGACCCTCGTCCTGAGGCGCTGCCTGGACCTGAGCAAGAGTTAGAAGAAAAGCTGTCGCTAC
>CALAJG010000307.1 GCA_937923375.1 uncultured Leucothrix sp. | reverse complement strand
TGGTTAGTCGGTGGTATTTTGCTTATTGCAGCGGCCAGTTGGACTTTTCAAACCGGCAGAAACTGGGTGGTTGGGGTTTATGGCGTCATGTTTGGTATGTTTGCCGTGGGTAACTTTATTCTGAACAGTGGCAAACCAAGTGTTGGTTGGATTGCGTTGGCGTTGGTTGTGATATTAGCCATCATCGGTCGTCGGGCTGATGATAAAACCGTTGTAGGAGGTGCGTGATGTTTGTTGGGTTTGCACTTACGCTTTTAATCAGTATTTTCCTAGCCACTAGTGCGCTGCATATCTATTGGGCGTTTGGTGGAAAATGGGCGTCTAACAATGTTATTCCAACGTTAGAAGGCGATAAACCACTCTTTAAAATTACCACAATCCCGATGTTTCCCACGCTGATGGTTGCTGTTTTATTGATAGTGGCCGCCGGATTATTCCTTTGGCAGGCAGGTGTAATATCAGTTGCTTTACCTGAATGGTTACGCAACGTTGGTGTCTGGACGGTAACCCTTATTTTCTTTGCCCGTGCCATTGGTGAGTTTCGATATCTTGGGTTTTTTAAGAAGATAAGAGACACTAGTTTTGGCCGATTAGATACCAAGGTTTACAGTCCATTGTGTCTTCTAGTGGGTATTTTAGCAGTCGTCGTGATCTTAGGGAGTTCCTCATGAATTCGGGCATAAATCCAGATATGGCTATTCAAGTTGCAGGTGCCTTGGCAATGATTGCTGCGGTAGGGCATGGGTACTTAGGCGATAAACAACTTGCCGTACAAAACATTTCACCGCCGAGCCTTAAACCTTTTCTTCGCTGTTGTTATCAGTTTGGAAGCATGGGCTGGTTGGTGGGTGGAGTTTTGTTATTGCTCACACCGGCTTACTTTACTGGTCAAAATCGAACCGTCTTGGTTTATGCTTTGATCCCGATGTTCCTTTTCGGCTCGATTGTTAATGCATGGTTTACACGGTTGCGGCACATGGGTTGGGTGATGCTTTTTGTCGTCGTTGTATTAGCTATCATGGGCACCTAAATAACGTAATCAGGGAGGTAACTTAACGCTACTTCCCCATTGCGGAATCGAAACGTTGACGCAGTTCTGGTAATACTTCAATCTCAAACCAAGGATTTTTCTTCATCCAAATACGGTTTCTAGGGGAAGGGTGTGGCAGTGGGAAGTAACCCTCTGGTGCATCCTTCCAGTGTCTGACTCGTTCAGTTAACGTCTTATGCTGCTTTCCTAAATAATGCAGCTGAGCATACTGACCGATTAGCAACGTTAACTTGATGTTTGTCAGTTGACCAATAATTGGCTCATGCCACTTGGGTGCGCATTCTGGTCGTGGTGGTAAGTCACCTGACTTTCCTTTACCAGGATAGCAAAGCCCCATTGGTACAATCGAAATTTTACGGGTGTCATAAAACACCGTCTTATCAATAGCGAGCCACTCCCGCAAATTGTTACCACTGACATCATCCCAAGGGATTCCACTGGCATGAACTTTGGTGCCCGGTGCTTGACCGATAATAAGCACAGGTGAACTAGTTTCAGCTCTAACGACCGGCCTTGGACCTAGTGGCAAATCGTCTTTGCACAGCCTGCAGGCTCTTGCGTCTTGTAGAATGTTTTCTAGTGATGTAGCCATGTCAGTCGTTCGCAGTCGAAGCGTGTTCCAGAAGTGTATGAGCCGAATGAATTCAGCATTACACTACCATTTACGAGTGGCCAAAAACACCCCCGCGCCTGCCATGACTAGGCCTAGCCAAGCAATAGGCGGCATGATTTCGTCTAGCACAAACCAAGCCATCAACGCAGCTAGTGGCGGCACTAAAAACAATAGGGTCGATACCTTACTGACTTGACCTGCACGTATCATCGCTAACAGCAAACCAACGGCTATCAATGAGTTGCCGATAACCAGATACGCTAGCGCCGCCGCAAAGTTCCAAGTCCAGTTTATTTCGGGTGTCTCAAGCCAAAACATAAACGGCAAGATACCGATCAAGCCCGCAGCATAGCCTATCAAATTAGTAGTAACGGGATGGTGTGATATACCAAAGCGCTTTTCCCAAAGCGTAGCCATTGTAATTCCACCTAAGGCAATGACCGCACAAATCAAACCAAAGATAGGGGCTGGCCCAACCTCTGACCGGGCAATTATAACGATGGCCGTACCGATCAGAGCCAAGACCAAGCCTCCCCATTGCCTGATACTCGTGTGTTCGCCGCTCCAACCCGGGGCAATCAGGGCGACCAAGATCGGTTGCAAAGACATCATCAAGGCCACGGTACCTGCGGCCACGCCATTCATAAACGCGATATAACACAGTCCAAAGTAGACCGTTTGCATGAGGAACCCAACTATGGCCACATGTCCCCAGTCTTTGGCCGTCTTGGGTAACTCTGGACGGATAAAGAGAAACAACAGAGCCATCAAAGCAACGACGCAGGCAAAGCGCAGCACTAATAAGGTTAAGGGGGGTGAATAGACTAGTCCTACTTTAGCTACAACATAGCCGCCCGACCAAAGAAACAGGAACATGACGGGGGCAGCGATTAACCACCAAGGCTTTTGTGTCATTGTAAGTTCTCCTCCAAAAGCCTCATTGCTTAGGAATTTCTTTGTAGTTCGATAGGATTTGCGTACTTATTACAACCGCCAGACTAAGTGAAAGCTATGCTAATATGCCAGCATTATTTATAGGTATTGGTGCATTCAATGAACGAACAAATCAACTGGACGGTTTACCTATCCGGTGAAATCCACACTGACTGGCGCGAGCAGATAGAAGAGGGCGCGAAGGCCTTGAAACTGCCGGTGAACTTTACCTCAGCAGTGACCAATCATGAGGCCAGTGATGAAGCGGGTGATCACCTGATGGAGAATGATAATTCCTTTTGGCGCGACCATCAGTCGTCAAAAGTGAATGCCATTCGCACCAAAAACCTGATCGGTATGTGTGACATTGCCGTCATTCGATTTGGGGATAAATACAAACAGTGGAATGCTGCATTTGATGCAGGCCAGCTAGCTGCGTTGGGTACGCCTTACATCACCTTGCATGATGAAGCGATTATTCATCCGTTAAAAGAAGTGGATAGCGCTGCGATGGCGTGGGCCAAAAACCCAGCGCAAGTAGTTGAGATTCTTAAGTACGTTACTACAACCTAAAAGCAACCTTGTATTAGCAACAAGAGTCATAGGTTTTTGTTAATTAAGTCTTTAAGCGTTTTGCTGTCAGGGGTGACGTGGCTTGCCAAGCTAGCAACTATCTTACCTTCGCGATTGAGTAGATACTTATGGAAATTCCATTGCGGGTATTCGCCAGATATTTCCCCCAACGTTCTGTAAAGCGGTGAGGCGAGTGCTTGGCTGGCATGCGTTTTTTCAAACATTGGAAACTTTACACCGTAAGTCAGTTGGCAGAAGCTGGCAATTTGCTTTTCAGAGTTTAATTCCTGAGACCCAAAATCATTGGAGGGGAAACCTAAAACGACAAGCCCTTTTGATTTATAGTCTTGGTACAATTTCTCCAGAGCAGCAAATTGAGGCGTAAAACCACAGCGACTAGCGGTGTTGACGATCAAAACAACCTTGCCTTTGTATGCTTCACATAGGTTTATACGTTTGGCATTACTGAGCTTACGAAAGGAAAAATTCAATGCTGCGGGGCAGTTGGACTGGCCTAACTTAGCAGTAGGAACGGCAGTGGTGTTTGCTACGCTCTGGCCTTGAGTGCCTATTAAAATCAGTAGTGGTAGTAGTATTTGGCTTAGTTTTGTTTTCATTGCTGCATCCTGATGTTGGTCGATATTTATCCCAATAGTAGTTCGGCCAATGTCAAAGTAAAGTGAAGATTGCGCAAAGAGTACTAGGGCTTTACTCTCACATATCTCGTATTTTGATCGAACATAACTCGTATTATTAGAAATACCGACATGATGATAGAACATGAAATCACTAATACCTCTGAGCTGGATCAGCTGCTCAAGGGAAACTTTCTGTGGCGACCAGAAATTGGCATGATTGTGCTAGCAGGCGAATTTGCAAATCATCCCCTAAAATCCGAATGGCAAAATGAATTAAACACCCATTACTACGCCTGTGGTTGCGATGAAAGTGCCGGTGGATTTTTCTTAGGCTTAATCTTAGGTAGTTTGTGGGTTGCCAGCGCGTGGTTTAAGGGTGTTACCCCAAGTTTACTCACGATTCTAATTGGTTTTGTATTGGCTGCTGCTGGTGGCTTGATTGGCAAAGCAGTTGGCAAATTCCTTGCCAATAGAAAGCTTCAGCAGACAATAATGGAGATACAGGTCAAGGTTTAATTAGCCACCTCGATGCTTAAACGAATCCCGCCTAAAACTATACAGCGCATTAGGATCAACCGCGACATCAACGACCGCAGGCTTACCACAGGCTAGTGCCGCTTCAACCGCCTCACTAACTTCACTTAGCTTATTCACTGAAAAACCTGCTGCGCCATACATTTCAGCCACCTTATCGAATGGTGGACTGCTAATATCAGCACCAATATAGCGCTCGCCAAAAAAGTCGCGCTGGTAGGCTTTTTCAGCACCCCAGCAGCCATTATTCATGACCACCGTGACGGTATTAATACCATTATCCACCGCCGTGCTGAGTTCAGAAAGCGTCATGCCAAAACCACCATCGCCCATCAAACTTACAACTGGTCTTTCAGGGCAGGCTAACTTAATGCCTAAGCCACAGGCAAATGAGAAGCCGACCAAACCAAAATCCAACGGTGTAAATAAGCTCTTTGGCGAGTGGTAGTTCATGGCGTCAGTGGCTTGTAAGCACAGGGTTCCGGCATCCATGGTGATAGCCGCATCGTGTGGGATAACGCCCCGCAAGGTTTTGAATAAGCCTGATGGCTGCATCGGGCTATCATCCATCACCGCATCCGCCTCGCGTTTTGCCAAATAAGCTTTTCTGTCTGCGGTAAATGCGTCAGTCCACGCGTTGATTTGTGCACGGTGCTTCATTGCGGTGATGGCATGGCTTAGCTGCGTTGCGATGGTCGGTGCATCGCCCCAAATACCGAGCTCAATTGGAAAGAAACGGCCGATGGCCGTGGGTTCTAATTCGACATGAATAATCGCCGCATCTTTATTTATATTGTCATAGGTGTAAAAGGTTGAGTTAAAACCAAGACGTGTTCCAAGTGCTAATATTACATCCGCCTCTTTAGCCAGACGAGAAGCCACCGGATTACCCCGCGGCCCCATTTGCCCGGCATTTAGTGGATGCGTAAATGGAATCGCATCACCGTGTCCTGGTGAGGTGACGATTGGGGTGTTCATGGCTGTTGCCAGCGCGATAGCCTGTTCATGTCCACCGGTATTTTTAATGCCGCCACCGGCGATGATGAGAGGGTTTTTAGCATTCATCAATAAGCTGGCGGCCTGAGCAATGGCCTCTGATGATCCCGCTGGTAAATACTGAGAACGATAGTTCTTAGGCTTCTGAAACCCAGTCAAACCCTCATAATCTGACTGGCCAGAAAGCACATCTCGCGGCAGGTTGATTTGCACCGGCCCACGGCGAGGTGTCAGTGTCGTACGAAATGCTTCCCTAAATAACTCAGGTACCCGACCAGCATCCGGAACCGTCCAGGTTTTTTTAGTAACCGGTGTAAACAGTGCCTGCTGGTCTACTTCCTGAAATGCATCACGATAAACATGCTGTGATGACAAGGCGCCTGCAATCGAAACTACCGGTGAAAAAGCCGCCGCTGCCTGGCTTAATCCAGTAACTAAATTGGTTGCTCCTGGTCCATTTTGACCGGCAATAATCACGCCTGCTTCACCACTAGCTCGAGCATAACCATCGGCCATATGCGTCCCGGTGCGCTCGTCATGCACGCCAATGAAGTTTATTGCTTTAGCGTCATACAGTGCGTCAAATATTTCCATGGTTGCTGAGCCGATGAGCCCGAATACATGTTTGGTTTCTTCTGCTTTGAGGGCTTCAACGGCGGCTTGCCCGCCAGAAAGTGTCGGCATTGTAATTTCCTTTCAGTTTTTTTGATTTAGAGCCTTGCGTTCAAAAACTTCAAAATGGGTTGGGTAAATAGTTCGGGCCTTTCCACCAAACCCATGTGCTGGAGTTTTGCGATGATGACCACCTCAGCGTCAGCAATTTCCGAAGCAATAGCCTGTGACATAGCGGGTGTGCTGCCACTGTCGTTCTCACAACTAATCACCAGTGAAGGTGTTGTAATTGGTGGCTCAGGACGAATTAGCTCCACCACGCCATTGGCTAGTACCATACGGCACTGCGCATAAATAGCATGGTCGTTTGCCATCACCCAATCCTTTATCATTTGCAGCATGGGTTTGCGGGTTTCCAGAAATCTCGGTGTAAACCAACGAACCAGTGTTGCTTCGATAGTGGCTCCAGGGCCCCCCGCATCAGACTGCGATGCGCGCTCTTCGACTAGTTTTTGCGCTTCATCACCTCGCTCATGTGGCGAGTTCAGAATGCCCAAGGCGGTGACACGAGTAGGGTGATCCATAGCAAAGCGGCGATTGATCATGCCGCCCAAAGAAAAGCCAATCAAAGCCGCTTTGTCGATTGCAAGCTCATCCATCAATTCTCTGAGCTGCTCGGAAAACGTGGTTAGTCTGGGCACTTCAGGCGGCGCTGCACTTTCGCCATGACCGTATAGATCATAGTTCAATACGGTGTAATCTTTCTCGTAGTCTGAAAGATGTGACGCCCAAGTATCACGAGTAAGTCCTAAACCATGAATCAGCACAATCACTGGAGCATTCTTTTTTCCCGTGAGGCTATAAACTGTTCCATTGCTACTTGTTTGCTTCATCCTCTAATCCTATGTTGATACTGCGAGCTTACTAGGAAAAATTTATCACTTGGTTAAACACCCGCCGGGTTATCTACGCTGCGACCCATTTCCTCAAGGTCTTGATAACGATCGCCAATCCGATGATGTGGTGTGCCGCCAATGGATGCGCCTAAGGCGATAATCATTTCATCTTCAGCGGGTGCGTCCGGAACACTCAAATGAATGGTTTGGTAGTGCGAGCGGCGTCCCGCATCATGCATATCCATCAGGGGAATCATCAGGGAAGTACCTGCGGCTCCCCGAGTATTAGCGAATGCTAAATACGATTTTGCGCCCACCGCATCGCGATATTGATTGCCAAAAAATAGCGTATGAGTCAGCGCCTGTGCATGCTCAATCTCACCTCCCATCCCCACTACTGATGATTTGCCATAGCCTTCGATTTTATCGCCGGTGACATCGAGAATCATTTCAGTTAGGAGCTTGCCCACAACTGGGCCGATGGCACGGATTTCAGGGCGGAGGTTCTCAACAAAACCACGACCAAACCAAGGATTTTTGATGATGGCCATAGCCGCTATAAGTTTGGTTGGCTCATCAAGCGGTTTGCCCCCTTCTACACGAGTCGTTTGTACATTTAACAACGTGCGGCGTATTTCTGCAGTGATTGAATCTGACATATCAAGCGTTCTCATCCTGTTAATCTGTAAAGCGCTGCTTCGAATACAGCACCCTGTTTTTCTCTTTACTTAAGC
>CALAJG010000306.1 GCA_937923375.1 uncultured Leucothrix sp. | reverse complement strand
ACAATGATTGCCGGTGTAACGTTACTGACAAACATTGCCAGAATGTGTTGAATGCCTAAGGGAACCGCCGATGCTATCGGCGGCATATAATTTGGATCTCGTAACTGCTCTTTTGTAGCCATAGATGTTTCTCTCCTTGTTGTATGGGTGTTACGACTGGTTAAAATTTAATTACGGCTGCGTAAATTCTCCTCAAACCAGGCAGCTAAACGAAAACCAGCTATTTTGTGCACTTCTTCAAGTGCGGTACTAAATTCAGTATCACGATCGTTATTTAGTCGCGTTTCAAACGCAGCCAAAATAAGATGCCGATTGGCACCTTTAACGGCCATAATAAATGGGAAGTCAAACGTTGAGGTATAAGCGCTGTTGAATTGCTCAAAGCGGCTAAATTCTTGTGGTGTGCATTGATCCAAACCTGCACCGGCCTGTTCTGAGGTACTAGCTGCCGTAAGCTCGCCAGTGACAGCCGCTTTTCCTGCAAGATCCGGATGCGCGCAAAGTAGCGCAAGTTGACGTGCCTCGCCAGACTCATCCACTTCGCGACGAAGCGCTTGAGTTAGCTCGGATAAGTCATCTACATTAATTTCTGAGCGGTCATAGGCTTGCTCAGCAACCCATGCCGAGTGCTCATAGACACTGCCGAAATTTTTTACAAACTCGCCCCTATTCAAATGCAACTCTCCCAGTAATCCTCCGTAATTACTGCGACACAAACAGCAATCCCGTCCAATACTAACTATTATTTGTCATGGCATGCAAGCTATAGTGTGGAAGTTTGTTGTAAATTTGCGACAGATATAAAAAGGCCGGAACGATGTCCGGCCTTTAGTCAATCATTTGACAAGTGCTCAGCGATTATCGCCAGACAATCGATTGACCTCCTTCACCTCTTCTGGCCAATTTAGCACCAACTTCAAGAGAAAACTCCTTGTAGACCGGTGAAATTGATTCATCTTTAAACCAAACAACACCGATCACTGAGTTAATGTCGTTTGTGACGTCCATCTTGCCACCGTAGATTCCGTTAATCAGTGGAGCCTTCACAGTACAGCTGTCATAGTCAATATCAAAGCTGTCGTCGGCTTTGTTGTACTGAGTACACAGCGACACATGACCAGGCGATGAGGTTGCAGCTGCTACATCAAAATCAATCGCGATCGAACGCGAACTACTGAAATCAAAGTCGACAGAACTTTTGAGATCGGCAGTGTATTCCAACTCAGGCGTGGCAATCGGGTTTTGATTCTCCGTACTCGAATCACTCACATCAGCATCGACACCCGGACCACCGCCACAGGCTGTTAAAAGTAGCGTTAAAGACGCCAAAGTAATTAAGTTTCTCATTGTTATTATTCCTTAGTCTTTAAACAAAATTGATTGAACGGCGTTTTCATCCGTATACCACGATGCGTTTTCTGTGCCCTCGCTGCGCACATAACTTGGGAACTTAGGATAAGCATGTGTCAAGTCACGAAACTCTTTAGGATGCTTCCAATCACTCCCCATTTCCATCGCCCAGGGCAGGCCGTTGGTTGTTTGGAAAAAGTGCTTCTTATCTGGGTTAGAAGCATCCTGACCTGAGAAATTCATCAGCTTATAATCAAACGCTTCAGTCGCGTGCTGGTTCTTCAGGTGAATCTCGTAACTACGACCAGGAGGTGTTGCAAAATGGTCACCATGCCACGCACCAGGTGTGGCGAATAAAAATGGGTCAAATACGCCAGAGATGTCGCTCTCGATTGGTGCTTTCATTGGGATCGTCAGATTAAAGCGCATCTGCATATCTGAACCACAGCCTTCTTCGGTTCGGTAGTACACACAGTCTTCACCCGCGCTTACATAACTCCAGGTATTGTAGGCCAAAATAAAAATCGCTTCATAACGACCTGCTTCAAGCGGTGTGTAGTTGGTTACTGCGCGATCGTTAATAGTGTAGTTGATATTATCTTCGTCGATCTGATCCCTTAAAACTCCCGGTAGGCGAATACCAAATCCATTGTGATAGGCAGCACCAACAGCCGACAACTGACCAGTGATATTGACAAGCGTGACTTTTCCATCAGTTTTGAACACGGATGTACGCAATTGAGTGACTAGATCATTCATGTCGTAGTCGCCCTCGAAGGGCCAATTATCTTCGAAGGCAACCGTTGTCCAGCCCGAGCTTGATGGGTAATACGTTACTGCAGAACCATCTACGTTAATATCGACCCGGTAATCTTCAACTTCACCATCACTAACACCGCCAGTCGGCCCTAAACCTGAACTAGAAGACAAACGAAAACGAGCCCATGTTGAGCCAGCTCTAGCCGATGCTGGGATAGTTACATAAACGGGTTGTTTGCCTGGCGTAACCGCCCTATCCGTTATGACCTGCTCATATGAATCAAATACGCCATTTTGATTTGAATCAAGCCAAGCACTTAAAATTCCCGACTTTGAAGGCTCCACCATTACAACGGCTTTTTCACCTGCTTGCAGAGTCGTGGCAAACTGGACACCATCTTCATCATCATTTCTATCAGATTCATCATCAGATTGAGGCATTGGTTTACCATCGCTTTCACCGTCGACACCATTTCCAAGATGCAAATCAGGGTCAGCTAATAAACCATGGCGAGCACCATTGTCTTTCAACAGCGTGCCATATGAGTCTGGCGCATCCCCATAGTCAACATCAGTATTGGACTCATCCACAACCGGAGCCAATGCACAACGCGCACCATCATTAACGCTTGAGGATGGGCCAATAGCAAACAGTTGTGCTTTATAAGAGCCGCTATCGATAGCAACCTTATACACATTTCCATCACGATTACTACTTAGGTAGAGATTCGCATCTACATCAAAATAAACCGCACCAAAAGTACCGACGGCACCGACACTACCCAATTCTTTTGATTCACCTGTTGTGACATCAATCTTGTGTAAAATGCCGTACTTATCTACCGCATAAGCGTATCCATCAGTAGGATGGAAAGCCATGTCAAAGATTTTCAGATCCAGTGTTTTACCATCAACTATGCGCGACATTTTCAGGTAATCATCTGATCCACTATCTAAAGAGATAGCATATAAGCCAAAGTCGGCACCGCGACGATAAACATAGTAAATATTCGTGGTTAGTGACACGTCACCCACGTAAAAATCTTTACCTCCGGCAATGTTTTCAACATCCAGATATTCAACCTTAAGGTCACTATGTATTCTGACTGGTTTATGCTTTTCATAACCCCATCCATACAGGAAGTTGTCATTTGGGTTAAAGCCTGTGGCATTAACTTTACTTTTTGTACCCATGTCATCCTGAAGCAGACCATAATCGCCTGTGACCAAATTAACACCATAGGTTTTAGCCACGGCATCTTGGGTTAGAAAGGCTCGGGAAGGGCATTCAGTGAAAGCATCGGCGAGGGCAGCCTGGCTGCATAAAAGCAGACTGCTTACGAGTAGTAATCGGCGCATCGGGGGATACCTTTATTTTTATAATTGGGGGGAAAATAAATTGTAGATATTTTGTTTATTAGGCTAATGCTAGTGCCCGCTTAGAAAACATTCAACACCGCTAATCTGATTTTCATAGCGCGCGATGAAGCCAACGGATACGCAACAGATCCAACAACATGATCACAGAATCCCGCACAGGATGAACTTTCGACCCTTCTCTGTAAGACCATTCAATTGCAACCTCCTTGATTTTAAAGCCTGATTTTTGAGCGATGTATAAGTGTTCCACATCAAAACCAAAGCCAAAAATGCGCTGCTGCTTGGCAATACTATGGGCAACATCGCGTTTATAAGCCTTAAACCCACACTGCGTATCACGAATCCCATCGACAGAAATCAGACGAACGGCTAGGTTGAATAGCTGACTCATCAGGTTTCGATACCAAGGTTTCTTTTCGACAATCGAGGCCTTCAGGTTTCTGGAGCCAATTGTCACGTCAAAACCAAGTTCAAAATAAGGGAACAGCTTTTCAACTTCACAAATGTGGGTTGAATGATCAGCATCCATAAACAAGACAATATCTCCAGACGCTCGTAACATGCCTTTGGCGATAGAGTAGCCCTTGCCTACATTTATATTGTTCTCAATCAACGTGCCTTCATCATACTGCAGCTGCTCCTTTCCGTAGATATCGATAAATTTAACGATCTCCGTCGTCATGTCATTGCTACCATCATCCACAACGATCATCTCACTGCGATAAGACTGTCGCGATAAATAATCTTTGATTACATACAACGAGTCCGCAATACGCGTTTGTTCGTTATAAGCTGGGATGATTACTGAAAGATAAGGTGCCTCATCAACTCTCGTCTCAGTCAACATAATGCTTCCCTGGGTCGGGTTGGGGCATGCTCTGATTTGGCTTAAACAGTCTGTCACCCAACAATGAAAGTTTGGGTGCCCCGGTGCGCTTATATAAACCAATTCTGCCAGTTACCTGTCGACTCATCACATCAGAGATTTTATAAGCCTTATCTACCAGTGGTTTATATTTTTTTATGGTCAGAATATTACGTAATTTCTTGTTGAGTTCAGGATGCAGTTGGTCATTCAAGTAAACATATGAAAATTTCTGATCCCATACAGCATCAATCACATCCTGATGCTGATGTTTGCCATCGAAGTTATTGTCCAACCATCCTGACTCTTTTATCTGAGTTTGTGGTAGCGTTTCTGAAGCTAAATAGCGAAATAAATAAGGATCCTCACTCAATATTGTATCGTTAGGATCCAGACCCATTTCAACTTGCTGAATGATAGGTGTGACGTTCGCATACGAGACTTCCATCAACTTTAATTGCTGGTAGTTAAGAGCGCACATAGCCAGAATCAAACTACTTGCCAGCCACTGCTTTAAGCTATTGTTTTTTTCAGACTCGAGAAAACTTGTTAACAGCCAGGCCGTCGCTGGCACTAAAAATAGGGTTGCATAAACCAAATGCTTAAACAGTGAGATCATATTTAACGCATTAAGATGGTAAGCCAACATCGGCAGCGCTAAAAGCAGCAGAAGCATTAACTTTTTAAACGTAGACTGCTTCCAGAAAGGATTGGAATGCACCCTCATACACCATAGCACTGCAAGCAACCAGGTAATCAGCAAGCCACTGTGGTATGTAAGTATCGTTTCAACAATGTATTGCGCACTGCCGTTACCAGAACCGTGTACTCCCTGAATCTGCACCCGATACAGCACTTGTAGTGACTCCCAATGAACAGCCACATAGCCCAGCAAGATGAAACCAACCGCGCTACCGAATAACAAACCAATACGCCGAGAGTAAAAAAACGCAAAACCTGCAACGACCGGTAGATAGAGAACCACTACATATTTGCTAGTGATAGCTAGTACCATCAGGACTATGGACAGCAAAAGGTAGCTATATTTAATCCGGCTAGATTGAGTGCAGGCAAGCAGCAGAGGTGCTAATGCTAACGAAAAGCAGGCAAAACTAATAATGTCGTAAGTTGCAAAACGACTAATAAAAAGCTGTATAGACTGGATCGATAATAATGCAGCGGCAATAAATGCAGTTAAATGACGCTGCCATAGGCTGTAAACCAGCCAGTAGATTCCTAATAAGGAGAGTAACCCGAAGCCAGCAGCAACCATTCGGGCACCGCTGATCCCTTGCCAACGCTCACCTAATCCTAGCAAATACCAGTTTAAATCAGAGCCGAAGATATAAGTATAGGAAGGCCAGGTCTGTCCAGACAACAAGCGCTTGCCAACAAACAGGTAGTCATACTCATCCATGTGACCGGTATTAAAATCAAATTGGAATCGCAGCAAAAATGAAGCTGCAACCACCGCAATTAGTATGGCCAGGAAAAATTGGGGCAGTTGTTTTGAATGAACGGACATGGGTAGTTAACCCTGTTTATTTTTATTATTTGAGGCAAGCCTACAAAAGACTTTTTAGGAGTGCAAATATATCCAGCCAAAGGGCGCGACCTAAAGCGTTTAGTTTAAATCGATAGATCCCTTTTACGCCTTGAGCCGTTGTTTTATTTTTGTGATAACGCGTAACCGTTCCAAGCGAAGCTGCTCTTTGACTTTCTCGCCTGTAAACCCAGCCTCAATAATTGGCTTCACTGGGATGGCATTTGTCGCCTCAAATAGCTCTTGATAGAAATTGGCTTGCAAATATTCCCGGTCTTCAAATGTAGTGCGACCCCGGCTATCTGCTTTACACGCCTGCAAAAACTGTTTGAAGCGCTCTGGCTTTCGATAAGCATCACAGCTCATTAAAACCTTCAATAGGGTTTTGGGTTTTAACTCAAAGGCACGATGCACATGCGTATGATAACGGCAAGTGATTTCCGCTAGCTGGCGATACTCATTGGGTATTTTTAAGCGCTTGCAAAGGTCTTTGACCAGAGCCACACCGGTTTCTTCGTGTTTATAATGATGTGGCAAGACATCAGCCGGAGTAATCCCTTTACCCAGATCATGGGTGAGAGCGGCAAAGCGAGTCACGGTGCTATCTGTAAGCAAACAACATTGTTGCATCACCATCATGATATGCACACCGGTATCCACTTCTGGATGGTATTCTTTTACTTGCGGCACCCCAAACAGGCGATCTATTTCCGGAAACAAAATTTTCAACGCACCACATTCCCGAAGTGCCAAAATGAATTGTTCAGGGTTGCGCTCACCGAGCGTTTTGTGGGTTTCCTGCCAAACTCTTTCTGGAACCAGCGCATCGACCTCGCCCGCTGTGACCATATTCCGCATCAGCTGTATTGTTTCCTCGGCGATGGTAAAACCTAAATAGTGAAACCGGGCCAGGAAACGGCAGATACGTAGTATCCGCACCGGATCTTCCGCAAATAACGGAGAAACATGCCGCAACACACGATTTTCAATATCGGCCTGCCCATCAAAAGGATCAATAAGATTTTTATCGGCATCCTCAGCAATCGCATTAATCGTAAGATCACGCCGTCCTAAATCTTGCTCAAGCGTAACACCCGAGGCATCAAACTCGAACCCATGATAGCCTGCTTTGGTTTTGCGCTCGGTGCGGGCCAAGGCATACTCTTCCTTCGACTTGGGATGCAGGAATACAGGAAAATCTTTGCCAACTGATTTATAACCAGAGTCCAGCATTTGTTTTGGATTAGACCCAACAACGACCCAGTCACGATCTTTTACCTCCAAGCCTAGTAAACGGTCTCTAACCGCACCGCCCACTAAATATGTTTGCATGCTCTTCTCCAGCTATCCCCAACGTCCAACCATTAATACACCACCGCGTTTGCGCTCCATCAACGTGGTCACTGCACGATACCGTGTTTTTACCAAATAGCTAGGCTCAGACGAATAACTCACCTTTGAGCTAGTAATCCGACCATTTGCATTCAGTTCTACAATCACTTCCTCTGAGTAAGGGTTCAAGGCTTTATAAGTAACGATAGTCGCAGAACTGTTGTCCTTCATATCATCGTAAGAGCCCATCGCCAGAGTTAAACGACGTACCCGGCTGCTGCTATCTTTTTCAACCCGGACTACATTAACCGTATGATCATAGCTACCGTTACCCGTATGATCGATGAAAATCATATGGCCGGGTTCCAGCTGGTTAACAGGCACCTCAGGTTTGCTGGTATCACCCCAGTTTTCATAGGACCGATCCCAATCAAACAGGCGCTTAGTGGATTTAGCCACCCGATCTGTACGGATTTCGGGGTAATGAACATTCACCCCATAGATCATAGAGTGCTGCTTATCCAGCATTTGCACTTTTTTCATCGCGGGATAGTCATAGCGCCCCACCCTGAGTTTATCCATATGGCTGAATAAGCCCGTAGTCTTATCCGCAGTGGCAACGATCCAGTCTTTTTCGCGGCGGCCTCGGCCTAGCACCGGATGCGGTAAATCAATTAAGGTGTCTTGCTTGAGCTGCTTACGAAACTGATCCATCAAGAACAAAGCGATATTCTTGCAGTCGCCTTCGACTAGGTTATCCTTCATCACCTCCCAGTAATCAGCGACAAAGCGACCATAGGATTCTTGTAAAACCCGATGATCCCAAGTGATATTTTCCTCAGACCCTTCCACCCTCACAACCGGCAAACCTAAGCCTCTAAAATCAGAGAGGTAAGCCATAGGGTCACCATGTTTTACAGCGGGTACACGAAAATCTTTTGATGATAGCGCCTTATCCAATGCTTCCAGCGTGCCTACATCAGCGATACCTGTCTCAGTCATGCCGCTTGATCGTTGAAATGACTTAAGTGCAGACTCGGTAATTGGCCCAAAACTACCGTCGCAGAGGTCCTTAAGATGACCTAATCGACCCAATGCATACTGCACAGCAACTACACGGTTTCCTGAGGACCTGCGTTTAACTACACTCCCAAAGTTAGCCGGAAACGCCTTGGCTAATGCAGCATCTTTTAAATTAAGACTCATTCAATGACTCCTGTCACACTATCCATTTGATAATATTTATACCTCCGATTATAGTCCCCAAACTACTTGGGTATATTAATTTCTCGAAAACATCACATCAATTAGGCACTGAAATGATCAAACTCGTACACCTCACTTTATTACTCGCTTGTTTAGGACTCACAACAGCGTCGCACGCGAAAAATAAGGCATCTCTGGTCTGGGGAAAACCTCACAACGCCGTTGAAACAGCTATTTTAAAGAAGTTGCAGCAGGCCGGTGATGCTCAAGAGGTGGTCAGCCTCGTCAATCAGAAACTCAGACTACCCAAGCCTCTCAAGATCATTTTTGGTGGTGAAGATGGCCCGCTTTACGACCCCGAAATTAATCAAATTCAAGTTCCCTACACGTTCATTGATGAGGTAAGAGCCCGTTTCGTAAAGGCGAAATACTCAGAAACCGGTGTAACGCCTGATGAGGCGACTAACGACGCGTTAATGCACACGCTATTTCACGAATTAGGCCATGCACTCATTGAGATGTATCAACTTCCGGTGGTAGGTAAAGAAGAAGATGCCGTAGATAGCTTGGCTAACGTATTGTTAATCGAGTTTTATGATGAAGGGCAGGAAACTGTCCTGAGCGCAGCGGACCTATTTGATCTGGAGAGCGAGGACAGAGAGAGCTTTGAGGAGGAAGATTACTGGGATGAGCATAGTCTTGATGAACAGCGATATTACAGTGCTCTTTGCCATGTGTATGGTAGTGATCCGGATAAATATGCATCAGTTATCGAGGATGCCGATATTTCTGAAGACCGTGCCGACTTATGTATTGAAGAGTACGAAGCGGCTTCCAGAAACTGGTTTAGGCTACTTAGAATAAAATAAGCAAAGAGCGCTGACACCCACATCCTCATTGTAGAATTACTAGCCAGACAGAAATACTGATTACGGACAGGGCAGTCGCGATCATCACTGAAGAGGCGGCGATGCCCTTGGCTCTGTCATAGAGATCGGCAAACGCATAAGCATTCATACCTGGCGGCATGGCGGCCATCAGCACCACGACCCTCAGCACGTCATCACTCAAGTCAAAAATAAACCGGCCGACAACATAGGCAATCAGGGGATGTACGATCAGCATATTAATACTGATCATAGCGATCTCCCCTACACTGTTAGATATTTTATATTTTACGAGCACTGCACCCAACGCAAACAGGGCAACGGGCAAGGCTGCTCGGGCAATTAGCTCTAAAGCAGTGTTGGCTGCTTCGGGCAGGGTAAAGTTAAGCAAGTTAGCGGCAATACCTAGCAGCAGGGAAACGGTGATGGCATTAGAGAATACCTGCTTGACCACCGCCTGCACCGTTGCACTAAAACCTACACCATCGGCGCGCGAAATCTCCATGGCGGTAATGCCAATGACATAGCAAAATGGCGCGTGCAATGCGACGATAGCAAACGCTGGCTTTAGTGCTTCCGCGCCAAATGCTAACTCGACGATTGCTAAACCGATCAACACCAGATTTGAAAACATTCCTGCGAAACCGATCGCGATGCGGTAGCCCGGTTTATGCCCAAACAAAAACCACGCGCCTATTGAAGTCAGAATGAAGCTTGCTAGCGCGCCAATAAAAAAAGGCGCCAATACGCTTAGTTGAAACTCTGCCTTCAAGTCTAATCGGGATATGGCTAGAAATAATAAACAGGGGATAGCAATCTGTGTGGCAAAGCGCATTAACGCACTGGATTGTTCTGAGGTGAAAAATTTGAGATAAGCCGCGAGATAACCCGTGCCAATGACCAAAAAGACCGGCAAGACAATCTGAAGAATTTGTAGCATATCTTATTGGCTCAGCCGCATTTTGAAGGGCAAGTATAATAAACCGAACTCACTCCACATACATAAATACTCAGCATTAATTATTACCTAGCGCCTGCTCCAGTTTGTAGAGAAGCAGCCGCTCCTCCCTTGGCCATCGGTCATTGGAGATCACCAGTTTGTATTCCATTTCGCTTTGTGGGAAGTCAACTTCTCTGCAAGCCCGCTCCTTAAGTAGGTCATCCAGCGCAAGCTGTTGCAGTTTACGCAGCACATCTGCCGCTGCGTCATCGCGTAGTCGGTTAGTTAACTCGTAAGGGTCGCTCACCAAATCATACAATTCATCCTCATCGCCCCAGGCAACTACGTATTTCCAATCACCTTGGTAAACGATTCGCTGGTACGCAACATCACCACTGTGCCCGTAATGCTCTACTACCAGATATTCTTCACTCTGCTGTTCGTTCGCCTTGTCAGCATTATCTATGCTACCAACTTCGTTTCGCAAAAGATCTCGACCATCAAGATTAGTAGAGTCGGCATTGGCGGCAGCAACCAATGTCGCCGTTATGTCAAGCCCACTCACGAGACGTTTAGAACGTTGTTGCGGTGCAATTTTATCTGGCCAGCGCATCACCAGAGGTACTCGCCCCACCTCCTCCGTATAAGTTGAATACTTATCCCAGCCCGCACCGTGACTTGCAATCGCATCGCCATGATCCGCAGTGACAATAACCAGTGTATTGTCCGCATCTCCGCTGGCATCGAGCGCTGCCAATAGCTGACCGATAGCCGCATCAGTTTGTAAACCCTGGGCATAACAACGTGCCATAACGGTTTGCCAAGTGGTCCAATCAGGCCATCGCTCATGTGCACGAAAATCGCAGCGTAAATCCCGATGCACACCGTAGCGTAATGGTTTTTTTGACAGATCTTCACTAAAACTGGGATAGGGTTTTATTGAGGAAGGGTCAACCTTCCCAGCAAATGATTCGCTGGGTATATAGGGATGGTGAGGGCCCCAGAAACTTGCCACCATACACCAAGGGTCATCACCGTTTTGCAAGGTTGCTAGCTCCTGCTGTGCCCGATGAGCAACAAAAAACTGCTCCTGAGCACGCTCATCACCTTGTAAAACACCGCAGCCATCCATGTAAGTCCATGGCTCGGGTGGATCCATTACTACTTTCTGTCCATCCATGTCGGGATCAAAAAGCTGATGATCCAAGTGGCAGTACGGCTGCGACAAACCCAATTCTTTGAGATAGAGCTTGTACTCGTCACAGCCGTAAACGTTTCCGTAGTCCGGCATGCTCCAACCCGACATACCATAATCAGCCGGTAAGTACTTTCGACCACAATGCCACTTTCCTACAAATGAAGTGTGATAGCCCTGCTCTGCCAGCCGATGATTAAACAAACGCTCACCGCTGCGAAAATCCTGCAAGTTTTGCAAAATATTGTATTCCGGATTCCATCGTAAGCCATGTTTTCCCGGACGCTGGCCCGTCATCAAACTCGCTCTGGCTGGCGTACAAACTGGCACGGTCGTGTAGGCGCGCTCATACCAGATCCCTTGCTTAGCTAGCGCCTCTAAATGTGGCCAATGATAATCTGGCAGGTGCTGGCGGTAGTGTCCAGCAAAGGCCATATGATCGACGATCAACCAAAGAATATTCGGTTTTTGAGAAACATCCGGCATAGCAATCCTTATTTTAATATTGTTCGGTTATTTGTAAAAAGCCATCTTCGTCCAAGACACCCAGGTCACCACTAACAAACCAACGAATACCCTCTGTTTTGTGGATAGCTTGGGCGGTCTTTTTTGGGTCATTTAGATACTCCTGCATCACCTGTGGACCACCGATCAGAACCATACCCTCCTCCCCAGTCGGAAGCTCTTGTAATGTTTTGGGATCGGCGATTTTGAAGCTTACGCCGGGGAGTGGCATTCCAACCGTTCCCAGTTTGCTACCTAGTTGCACCTGCCAATAACTGGTATCCAAAATATCCGGCAGATTCACACTAGCTACCGGTGCGGTCTCCGTTGTGCCGTACCCTTCATAGATATCTTTAGAGAACTTCAACTTAAACGCCGTTCGTACTTCAGGATTCAGGGGCTCAAAACCCGACA
>CALAJG010000305.1 GCA_937923375.1 uncultured Leucothrix sp. | reverse complement strand
AAGGCTGGCACACTGGAGTTTGAGCCTTCAGTGTTCAAAGGTAGCCTGGCGAGCAGCAGGCGTCGCAACGACTTCCAAATGAATATGTTCAGAGCCGGGACGCGAGTAAATGCTTACTCTGCAAAAGCGTCTATCGAGGTTAAAGCCAAGCCCGCTGACTATCCATCAGAGCATTGGTTGCCTGCGACTGACCTAACGGTGAACATCAACTTATCACAGCCAGCAGAAGCCTTAAAAGCTGGTGAGCCGGTGACGGTCACTATCGCCTTGATGGCCGAAGGTTTAAAAGCGGAAGTGTTGCCGGAAGTGACACTCGACTCGCCTGCAGGTATTAAGTCTTATCCAGAAAAACCTACTTTTCGTACCGACAAGGTTAGAAATGGCATGGTAGGGCTACGTCAGGAAAAGGTGGTATTGATCGCTAATGAAGTTGGCGAATATATACTTCCTGAATTAAAAATACCTTGGTGGAATGTAACTGAGGATAAATTGAATTTTGCAAAACTTGACCCCGTAGTGCTCAAAGTGGCGCCTGGTTCGATGCCATTTAAATCAAAATCAGAGAATAAGTCAGCAGACGCCTCGGATGCGACTACCAGTGAGTCAAACTTAGATGATAATGCGGGTGAGAAACAATCGTTGGTTGAGGAGGTCAGGCCGATTACATCGAACAATGGATCTGGGTCTGCAAGCTATCTAAACCGCTTGCTGGAGCTTTATCAGCAACAGAAAACAGCCATCAACCTTGGTCTGCTCTTATCAGTAGGTGGGCTGCTAGTTGGCTGGTTGTTCTGGCGACGTAGGCAAGCTCGTTTGAACTCAAGTCAATATAAGCGGCATCTTGCGGTCACCGAGGTGGTAAAATTGCTAAAAATGGCCTGCAAAAATAATGATTTGGAGTCAGCGATTTCGCTGCTACCTAAGTGGGCTGAAGCAGTAGGGATAAATCCTTCAACGATAGCAGGTATAGAAGCTACCAGCGATGTTGAATTAGGCAAAGTGGTCCGGGAATTGACGGCGGCCAACTATTCAAAGTATCCCTCTTCATGGAATGGCAAGCGTTTGCTGAAAGCTATATCTGAATTTTCAGCGGTTAGCTCTGCCAAACGTAAAACGGTAGAGGGATTGTCGCCTCTGCATCCAGTTTCATCCTGATCTACAGAGCTGACTTATTACCTGTTAGTTCGATAGCTTCAAAGGAATCAACACGAATAGCTCTGAGCATTGCTGCTCTGGATTCTCTTAATAGTTTGGCGTCATCAGGGCTTATCAGATCCTTGCTTAGTGCTTCATTGATTTTTTCGTCGGGAAACTCACTTGCAATTCTTCCGTCTTTGCTGAGACGCCTCAGACGAGTTTCTAGTGCTTTAGTTTGCTGAGCTAGCTGAAAGGCATGTTCAATACGACCAGTGCGATCAGCTGGGTCGTCGGTTAAATAGATTCCTTTACTCAGTCGGGTGCGACTCGCTCCCGGCTTCATGCCAAGTTGAGCTACTGTATGAATCAACTTATCTGAGGGCGGTGAGTAAGGTTTGCCAAAGGGGAACATAAAGAACCTTAGGATCTTACCGAGCCAGGGCATTGGCAAATTGTAAAATACGGCTAGCATTGCCTGCTGTGCATCGTGAATTAAACTTTGACAGCTATAGTCTAGTAAAGGCTGATCGGCATAAGGTTCGCCCTGATCTTCAAAGTGTTTTAACACCGCCGAGCATAAATATAGATTTGCCAGTATATCGGCGAAGCGCCCGGATAATCGCTCCCGACGCTTTAAGCTGCCGCCTAGGGTCAGTAGGGCATAGTCTGTAAGTAAGGCAAAACCCGCACTTAGGCGAGTCAGGCGGCGGTAGTACTTACGAGTCATTGGTGTACCAGGAGATTCGAAGATAGCGTTACTAAAGCCAAACCAAACGCTGCGGCTTAGGTTGCTCAGTACAAAACCGATGTGTGAAAACAGGGTTTTGTCGAGTGCCTCAAGGTCATCGTTTTCAGTAGCAGTAATTTCCTCTAGTAGGTAAGGGTGACAGCGGATCGCACCTTGCCCAAAAACGATCAAGCTACGCGTTAGAATATTTGCTCCTTCTACGGTGATGCCAATTGGTACTGCCTGATACATACGTCCAATAAAGTTATCGGGTCCCAGGCAGATGCCAGAGCCACCCTGTATGTCCATCGCGTGATTAACAATGCCACGCATGCGCTCGGTAAGTTGATATTTAAGTAAGGCAGTTACAACCGCAGGTTTTTGTTCCTGGTCGATGGCTGTCGCTGTTAATCGTCGCCCGGCATCCATTATATAAGTGGTGGAAAAAATCTCTGCTAAGGGCTCTTCTATACCTTCAAAGCGTCCAATATGCGTGCCGAATTGTTTACGGACACCAGCATAAGCGCCGGTAACATGGCTGAGCGTCTTGCCAGCGCCAGTGGCTAGAGCCGGTAATGAAATGCCGCGACCCTCCCCTAGGCATTCGACTAACATCTGCCAGCCATTGCCTGCTTGTTCCGGGCCACCGATTAGCCAATCCATTGGTATGAAAACATCATTTCCCCAAATCGGGCCATTCTGAAAAGGTATATTTAGAGGGAAATGGCGCTTACCTATGCTAATTCCATCGGTACCTGTTGGGACTAAGGCTAAGCTAATACCTATTTCAACTTCGTCTCCGAGAATCTTGTCTGGGTCTCGTAGTTGGAATGCTAAGCCGAGTAGTGTGGCAACTGGCGCGAGCGTGATATAGCGTTTTTCCCAGTTGAGTCGAATGCCAAGTACCTCTTTTTCTCCTGCAAAGTCTTGCTTGCAAACAATTCCGATGTCGGGAATTGCGCTAGCGTCACTTCCGGCTTCTGGTCCGGTTAACGCAAAGCAGGGGATTTCTTTGCCTGTGGCAAGTCGTGGTAAGTAGTAATCTTTCTGAGCCTCGGTACCGTAGCGATGCAGTAGCTCGCCCGGGCCCAATGAATTAGGCACCATTACCGTTACCGCCGCTGTGATACTTCGTGACGAGATTTTCATAACAACTTCAGAATGAGCAATCGCAGAGAAACCTAAGCCACCATACTCGGTTGGTATGATCATCCCGAAAAAGCCATCGCGTTTTAGCTGCTCCCAGATTTCGGGTGGGAGATCCAGATCTTCGTGAGTGATTTTCCAATCATCAAGCTGCTGGCACAGAGTTTCTACGGGGCCATCAATAAACGCTTGCTCTACTGAGGTCAGGCTGCTGCTGGAAATGTCCCGAAGGTGTGGCCAGTTTGGCTTACCTGAAAACAATTCAGCGTCCCACCATACATTACCTGCTTCCAAGGCCTGTTTCTCTGTTTCAGAGATTGGTGGCAAGTTTTTTTTCAGAAGCCTCATGGCCGGTTTGCTCACTAATGCCTGCCTTAGAGGTACCGTATTGATAATGATTAAGGTCAGAGCTGCTATCAAAGCAAGCGCCCACATGCCGTTTCCCAAGCTTTGTGTCACAAGCACGCCTGCTAGCCAGGCGGCAATAAGCAGTGAGCCATTTTTAAGTGAGAGTCTGAGGTAGCCGATGATTAGTACCAGCGCAATTAAGCTACATAGGGCGATAATTGGTGAATTCATGCGGCACCTCCTGTGAGTTGT
>CALAJG010000304.1 GCA_937923375.1 uncultured Leucothrix sp. | reverse complement strand
GTTCAGCCAGAGATGATAATCAAGCGCTTCGTTTTTATCCTGAGAATGGTCTTTGTCACTACGCTCAGCATGATCGGAATCACTAGCTTTGTGCTCTTCGTTGTTATCGGCTTGGGGTTCTGTGCGGGTATGGCTTTCGCTTGCTGCCAATAACGTCAGGCCGGTTGAACCAGACAGGCTAATAACTTTATCTGCTGCAATGCTACGCAAGCTTTTTTGCAAAAAGCTCTCAAGATTGGGGTCAATTTGAAATATTAAATCGGCTGAACCGATGTTGCGTAGATCAGAAGGTTTTAAGCTGTAATGATGTGGAGAGGCGTTATTAGGAATGATTTGTGCTGACTCTGCCAAGTCCCCTGTAACAGCCGAAACTAATGAATGAATGGGTTTAATTGTGGATAGGATTTTTAGTTTTTCTTCGGCCTGAATAACCGGTGCTGACAGGGCTGCAATGATTGCCAAAGAGAGTACAATGCGGTTCATTATGACGAACTCAGATAAAATATTGGCGACATTAAACCATGTAAGCCTAACGCACGGAAGTCGGAAAATATTAAAGGATATTAGTCTGACCCTCGAAGCCGGGAAAGTGCTTACTATTATCGGCCCCAATGGTGCAGGTAAATCAACGCTGCTTAGAGTGCTTCTAGGACTTCAACAGGCTGATTGTGGGGAAGTGAATCTGCGGGAAGGCTTACGCGTGGGCTACGTACCGCAATCAATCTCTATTGATAATAATTTGCCACTGGATGTGCAGCGTTTTGTGCAGTTAGGTGTCCGTGGTTCAGTCTCAGAGGTTTTATCGCTGTTGAGCATTGAACACCTGAAAAATGCAGCCATTCAATCAATTTCAGGAGGGGAGTTTCAACGGGTTTTATTGGCACGCGCTTTGGCAAGAAAGCCGGATTTGTTGGTGCTAGATGAGCCAGCTCAAGGTATTGATGTAATGGGGCAGGGCGAGCTTTACAATAAAATTGCAGAATTACGCACTGAATACGGCTTCGGGGTCATGATGGTGTCGCATGACCTGCATCTGGTTATGGCGAAAACCGATCAGGTGATTTGTCTTAATCAGCATATTTGTTGTTATGGTGTGCCTGACGATGTAAGCCGCCACCCGGAATATCAGCGGTTATTTGGTGATATGCCGGATAGAGGTCTGGCCATCTACAAGCATCACCATGATCACTCGCATGATATTCATGGCAATGTTGTTGACGCTCATTCCGGAGATTGTAACCATGGATGAGTTTTTAATTCGCGCGTTGATCGCAGGTTCTTTGGTCGCAGCAACGGCGGGACTGCTGGGGGTATTTATAGTTTGGCGACGCATGGCTTTTTTTGGCGATACTTTGTCCCACTCCGCGTTACTGGGAGTTGCCTTAGGGATGCTGCTGAATATTGGTTATATGGTCGGTGTTGTTGTGTCTACTTTGCTGGTTGGTTTAATTTTATATTCGTTCCAAAAGCAAAAACGGGTCAGTAATGATGCTCTGCTGGGAATATTAGCGCATAGTGGTTTGTCGATGGGGCTAATTGCCCTAAGCTTCGTGAAAACCCAAAATGTTAACATCGAAGAGTGGCTATTTGGTGATGTGCTGTCGGTGACTTGGTCGGATGTACTGTCTATTGCGGGGATAATGTTATTCGTCATTGTGATAATGTGGTGGCTATGGCGTCCACTGCTCACACTGACAGTTCACGATGAGCTGGCAAAAGTGGAGGGGATAAATACTAATTTGGTGAATCTGTGCTTTGTATTAGTGGTCGCACTATTGGTCGCAACGGCGATGCAAGTTGTGGGAGCATTATTGATAACCGCACTTCTGATTATACCTGCCACCTCCGCTCGTAATTTTGCTAAAACGCCGGAACAAATGGCGTTAATAGCAGCTATTATCGGTGTGGTTTCGGTGATTGGGGGGATTACCACGTCAGCCTTATATGATATTCCAGCTGGGCCATCGATAGTGATGGCGGCCACGATAATATTTTTCTCAAGTCATCTGGGTAGACGATTGCTTTAGCATTAATTGGTACAGCGATAATCAGTAAGGGAAATGCTGCTATAACATTGAATCAGACAAACAAAACGGGCTTGTATTGCTTCCACGGATTAGGCTTTCTCCACCAGCGCTGGGCAACCGTAGCATAAATTTCACGGAAGTCAGTCGTATGGGCTAAATCACCGTTAACCAGATGCTCTGGTCTTAAGCTAGGAGTCTTGCCGTAGAGACCGCCTCTTATAGATCCGCCAAGTATGAGGTTGACAGAACCTGAGCCATGGTCGGTACCCGCGCTGCCATTTTCTTGTACGCGCCTTCCAAACTCTGAATAAGTCATAACCAGGACGTTATCCCAGAGCTTGTGATGTTTCATTGATTTGGTGAATGCGGCGAGCCCTTGGCTCAAGTGATTCATGAGATTGTTATGTTTATCGCGTTGATTGGCGTGTGTGTCAAATCCATCAAGCGTTACTTTATAGACGGGTAAATGCATACCGTTGGTTATCATTTTGTCAATTTGTTGCAGCCTGCGACCAAAAGTACTGGTTGGAAAGCGTATGGGGGATGGCTTAGCCCCTTTAAGTTTTTCCTGGATAAGGTCAGCTGCAAGGTTTACTTGCTTTTGGACGCTTAACATATGCCCTAGCGCGTCGTTGCCTGTTTCAAATTCTTCTTTATTAAGATATTTCGTTTGGCGTAAAAACTCATCTGAGTTCAGCATTGCTACAGAGCGACCTTGCTCGCCTGCCATTGGACCTAGGCTATTATCACCGAGCACAATACCATTAAGTGGCTGTTGCTTTTGGTCACCTAATACTTTGGTGATCCAGCCTTCTGCTACCTTGCCATCTGGATGGCCACTTTCCCAAATGTCTGATGAGTGGAAGTGTGAACGGCTAGCATTAGGATAGCCAACCCCTTGAACCCAGGCCATATCACCGTCCTTCCACAGAGGAAGAAGTGATTTTAGGTAAGGGTTAATGCCCATGTCACCTTTTAAGTGCATGGAATTTTTGATGGCGAGGTTAGGGCGAAGATTGTAATAAAGTTCATCTTCAAATGGGACTAGTGTGTTGAGTCCGTCGTTGCCGCCTTTGAGTTCAACCATTAACACGATCCTGTCCGGACGTTGAAGTTTTTGGCTAATCTTAGAGGTCTTTACCGAATCATCGGCAAAGACAGAAGGTACGGAGCTGATTAGAGGTGTAAGACTGGCGTACTGGAAAAACTCTCGACGATTCATTGTAATCAGATTTCCTTGGCGTGCTGTTTGGTCATTTTAGCTGGAATGCAGGATCAACTACTAACGCCTTCACTAAGCGTAGTTTCCCAGGGACTGTTGGTAAAGCCAGCGCTGGCTCTCGCGGTAGTAGCCATTCTACCACTGTCTTGCCGTCGGTCTTTGGGAGTCTTTGCTCAGTGCTAGCTGAAGTTTTCGTGGTTCTGGTAAAGCGATTCAGTAAAGAAGTTCTCACTAATAATGTTTGTGTGTCGATCCAGTTCTTGCCGCCGGGCCAACCCTTAACATTTGGAGGGTCGAACAAGTCCTGACCTAATAACTGGCTTGTACGGACCAGCTCATTGACATCAGGCCTGCCGTACGGAATCGAACGCAGTGTTCCCACAACTAAATCAATAGGAGATTTGATTAAGCTACCGCGATGCTGCTTTGACCAAAACTCATCGCTATTTAGTACTTCTTTAAGTAGTGTTGAGATTTGATAATTGGAGTCCCTGAATGTGTTACCCCACTTCCGAATGACCCCAGCAGGTGGTGCGTGGTAACTGACAAACTCTCTCCAGAACTTTTCGGCTATGTGCTCGGCTGTTCGGCGGTTTTTCAACAATACGTCGAGGACCTGATCTCCATTTGCAACCCATTGGTTCATAAAGCGGACACGCTTGCCCTCGCTTTCTTTGGCGTTGTAGATGAAAATTCCTTTTTCACGATCAGCACCCCAGCCAGTAAATGCTATGGCCGCTGCTTTGATGTCTTCCTCAGAATAATGGCCGCGTCCCAATGTGAAAAGTTCGAGTAACTCTCGGGCGAAGTTTTCGTTGGGTTTGCCTTTCTTATTTAATGATCCATCTAAGTAGATCAGCATGGCAGGGTCGCGTGCTATTTTGCGTAGCATAACTGCAAAATTCCCCGTTGCATTATCGCGCAGCAACTGGTTTTGCAGATACATAATTTTCGGTTGTTGAACTTTTTCGAAAGAGGATGTGAAGTGGTTGTGCCAGAAGAGGGTCATGTGTTCGTGAACGGGGGCTTTGGTTGTTAGCAGATGGCTCATCCACCATTGTTTGAGTCTGACAGACTCTCGCCCCATTTGCATCCGCGCATCCCGCTTGCCTTTACTGCTGTGATTGGTCATCCTCATGATATTGTTCCACGGGGTCATCGGCGGAAGAGGGGGCGTTTTGTTTGGAACGCTTCTTAAAAGGATTGAAACTGCGTCTTCTCGACTCCTGCCTTTCAGGGCATTCACAGTATCCCACTCTTGACCGAGTGATGATCTTGCCACTAAATGCCGTGCATCTGAAAAATCGAGCCTTTGCATTAACTTCCCTACCAAGTTTTGCGTTCGTTTAACGTATAAGTACTTGTAATTGTTATTATCTCTATTTTGCTAATAGAGTTCGTCCCTAAACTGATCGGATGTGTGAAGTGTCTGAAGCTTCATGCTGAAAGAGGGGGAGATGAACGCGCTCGAGTGTCCTACGCGTACAATGAAATCCCTCCCAGATATCGACCAAATTAGGCTGTCGCCCCCCGACTTATCCGGAATATAATCACATATCTATTATGAATTCAAGTTACATAGACGAGTTAGAGCAGCGCCTTTCTAATTTTACTGAGGACTGGGAAGAAGCTTTGAAAAAGAGGGTATTGTTATGGAGAGTTCGATTATTCGTCGGAATTATCTTATCTCTATTGTTGCCCGTCGTATTTCCTAGCCTTTATTGGTTATGGTTAGTAGTAATGGGCTTGTCAGCAGGTTCATTGTTCGCCCTGTTAAAAACAAATGCTGATATGAAAAAACATGTTTGTGCCTGCAAAGAACATATCCGAAATGCTCGTTTGCAGGAGGATTGTCAGAATTAAGCGTTGCCGACTAAGTATGTTCTACAAAGATTAATGGTGTAGTCCAAAGGTAAGTATGGGTATAATCCGCGCCAATTATCTAGTTTAGAGAAAAGCCGTGATAGAAAACTTAAGAAACATTGCCATAATCGCTCACGTTGATCATGGTAAAACCACGCTAGTTGACAAGCTACTACAGCAATCAGGAACGTTGGGTGATCGTGCAGAAGTTGTTGAACGCATGATGGATTCTAATGATCTTGAGAAAGAGCGTGGCATCACGATCCTTTCTAAGAACACGGCGCTGAAGTGGAAAGATTATCGCATCAATATTGTTGACACACCTGGTCACGCCGACTTCGGTGGTGAGGTTGAACGCGTACTGTCGATGGTAGATTCAGTATTGCTCTTAGTTGATGCTGTCGACGGCCCTATGCCGCAGACTCGTTTTGTTACCTCTAAAGCATTTGCGATGGGTTTTAAGCCGATTGTAGTCATTAATAAAATTGACCGTCCTGGGGCTCGCCCTGATTGGGTGCTGGATCAAACATTTGAGTTGTTTGACAATCTTGGCGCAACCGATGAGCAATTAGACTTCCCTGTTGTCTATGCTTCTGCTTTAAACGGTTATGCCGGTCTGGATGCAGATGTATCAGACGGTGATATGACGCCTTTACTACAGGCTGTCATCGATAATGTGTCTCACCCGGATGTTGATCCTGATGCGCCATTCCAGCTGCAGGTGAGTTCTCTTGACTATAATTCATATGTTGGTCTGATCGGTATTGGTCGTATCAAGCAGGGTAAGGTTAAGAAGAACACGGTTGTTAAAGTTATCGATGATCAAGGTAAAATTCGTAACGGACGTATCTTACAGCCATTAGGCTTTAATGGTCTGGATCGCGTTGAAGTAGATCAGGCTCAAGCCGGTGATATTATTGCCTTCACGGGTATGGATAAGCTGAACATATCAGACACCTTGTGTGATCCTGAGCATGTCAACGCACTTCCTCCTTTGTCGGTTGATGAGCCAACAGTTAGTATGACGTTCAGCGTTAACAACTCACCGTTTGCGGGTAAAGAAGGTAAGTATGTAACCTCGCGTAATATCAACGATCGCCTACAAGAAGAGTTGCTTCATAACGTAGCGCTTCGTGTTGATCCAACAGATGACCCTGAGAAGTTTAGAGTATCAGGGCGTGGTGAGCTTCACTTAGGTATCCTGATTGAAACAATGCGCCGTGAAGGTTTTGAATTGTCAGTGTCACGACCTGAAGTGGTCGTAAAAGGTGAAGGTGATAATCGTGAAGAGCCTTATGAATCATTAACCGTTGATGTGGAAGAGCAGCATCAGGGTTCGGTGATGGAAAAGCTTGGCGAGCGTCGTGGTGACCTAAAGAACATGGTTCCAGACGGTAAAGGGCGTATTCGGCTTGAATACATCATTCCTTCACGTGGTCTGATAGGTTTTCAGACTGAGTTCATGACGATCACCTCTGGTACCGGGTTGCTGTACCATACATTTGAACATTATGGCCCTTATCGAAATGAGAAGATCGGTCAGCGAATTAATGGCGTATTGGTTTCAAGCGCCTCTGGCAAGGCATTAGCGTATGCGCTGTTCAACTTGCAAGAGCGCGGTAAGCTATTCTTAGGTCATGCTGAAGAAGTTTACGAAGGCCAGGTGTTGGGTATTCATAGTCGCAACAGCGACCTTGTGGTTAATCCAACGAAGGCTAAACAGTTAAACAACATTCGTGCGGCCGGTACTGATGAAAACTTGATTCTTGTACGTCCGATTCGAATGACGCTTGAGCAAGCACTTGAATTCATTGACGATGATGAGCTGGTAGAAGTAACGCCTGAAAGTATTCGCTTACGCAAGCGTCACCTAACTGAAAACGAGCGGAAGCGCATGTCGCGGGGTACAGTTTAGTCTCTAGTTAGCGTGAAAATGTAATTTAAAAAGGGAGCCTCGGCTCCCTTTTTTGTATCTTAATTATGCCGTCTGGCATCAAAGACATTATGCATTTGTGAAATCTTATCCAATAACTCAGACAGTTGAGTAACATTGCGGATTTGAATGCTGATCGTAAGGTAAGAGGTCAGGTCGGTAGAGCCTCTTCGTGTTGAAATATTGGTTACGTTTACGTGTTCCTTGGCTAATACAGAGGCAACGTCGCTTAGTAAGCCTGGTTGGTTTAGCCCGTGTATCTGAATATCGACTTTGTAGCTGCTGTCCTCTTCGCCCCAATCTGCTTCAATAAGTCTGACTACCTGTTCTGATGTTAGGTTTTTCTCTTGGACATTTGGGCAGTCAGTTCGATGAATAGCAATGCCCCGTCCAATGGTTATATAGCCAATGATTTCATCGCCAGGCACTGGTTTGCAGCAATTGGCGGTATCAACCAGTAGATTGCTGACGCCTCTGATTTGGATGCTGCTACCTTTCCCCTGGTCCCTGACTTTTATGCGGCGAAAGCTCACCTCATCTTCATGATTGGTATCATCGAGTGCATCAGTGAGTTGAGTCGCATTGATATCTCCACGACCTAGTGCGATGAGTAGCTCATTTTCTGTTTGCTGATGGAATCGTTTGCAAAGTATTGATAGATCCAGTTTTTTTAGGCCGAGTCGCTGCTGCTCTTGTTCTAATAGTGCAAGCCCGTCTTCACGGTTTTTTCCATGATCTTGTTGGCGAAACCATTGCTTGATTTTGCTGCGTGACCTAGCCGATCCGGTGTAGCCCAAATTGACTTTTAACCATTTACGATTAGGCCGCTCTTCCTTTCCGGTAAGGATTTCGACCTGTTCACCATTATGGAGCGCATAGTTCAGAGGCACAATTTTTCCATTGACCTTGGCTCCCTGGCAGCGGTGACCCACCTTGGTGTGAATGGCATAGGCAAAGTCGATAGGTGTTGAGCCCTTAGATAAGTCTAGAATACTCCCCTTGGGTGTGAGAACAAATACCCTATCTGGAAAAATCTCCGATCTAAAGTCTTCCAGCAACTCATCATGTGTGTCTTCATTTTCAAGTAGATGACGTAGCGATGCGACCGCTCTTTCCATTGCCTGATCATTGCCGCCACCTTCTTTATAGCTCCAATGAGCAGCAACGCCGAGCTCAGCGTAAGTATGCATGTCGTGAGTTCTGATCTGAATCTCAACATACTTACCCTTTGGCCCGATGATTACCGTATGTAATGATTGATAGCCATTGGGCTTGCGGTTGTTAATGTAGTCGTCAAGCTCTTCAGGGACGTGTTTCCAGTGCATATGCACAAGGCCGAGTATTTCGTAGCACTGTTTAACATCCTCTACAATCACGCGTACCGCTCGAAGGTCGTAAAGCTCCTCGATGGTTAGCTGTTTGCGTTGCATCTTTTTCCAGATGCTGTAGATATGCTTTGGCCTGCCGGAAACTTCACAGCTTATGCCATCTTTTTGCAGTATGCTCTGAAATGCTTCGGTAAACTGTTTGAGGTACTCCTCTCTTTCAATTCGTCTGTCATTGAGGGATTTGGCAATTTTTTTATAAGTAATAGGCTCCAGATAGTGGAAAGACCTATCTTCCATCTCCCATTTGAGTTGGCTTATACCCAAGCGATTGGCCAGAGGAGCAAATATATCCATTGTTTCTTGCGCGATTGCGGTACGTTCGTATGATTCCGCATTGCCAAGCACTCTCAAGTGCTGAAGCCGCCACGCAAGAATAATGAGTACCGCACGAACATCATCCACCATCGCCAGAAGCATACGTCTCAAGCGTTCTGCCTGTTCAGGCTCAGTCATTGCCTCGCCCGAGGCGGGCGGTTTGAAGTTTTGCAACCACCTGACATTTTTAACCAAATTAGCCGCTGTTTCGGAGAATTCGTCTTTGATTACGTCAAGCGTGTACTCTTCTTTGAGCCTAAGGTCGCAGAGCAGGGTTGCTGTTAAAGTGGTTTGGTCAACTTGTAAGGCGCGCAGCGTATCAGCCACATCCAGACTGGAAGGGTGGCAGCCCAAAAATTCAAGCTTTGGATTTGCAGTGATTTTTTCAACAATACCTGACACCCGCCGCCTGTCCTCTGGGCAGTCAGTAATGCACAAGAAATCAACCCATTGCTCAGTACTGCGCTGGGTGTTGTCACTCAGTTGGCTATGTTGCATGCATCAATGGGTCGGTTGGTTTGTTGGCGAATTGTAACATGTGAACCAGCGATTTTTTATTACCTTCTTGTATACTCGCAAGCTAACAATTCAGGGTATCATTAAATTTGCGGTGCATTATAACACCAATAAAATTCCTCTATTAGAAATAATAGACGACGTGTTCCGGCTTTGCTGGTAAAAACTAAAAATTATTACAATCTGACTAAAAAAATATGGAAAATCAAAGGTTAGGTATGACAAATAAAATCAGGGCTGCCATTGGGTGTATATTGAGTTTGTGCCTCTTGTTATTTCCCGGGGTGTCGCAATCTAAGACAGTAGTTTTTGTCCATGGATACATGGCTGAGGGCAGTATTTGGCAGTATTCTGGCGTCGTCGAGCGTATGCGCCAAAACGGTTGGTCGTTCGCCGGTCGCTATGGCTTTAACGAACGTTATGAGGTTGTGCAGGACGTCAAGAAGCAACGCGGAAATGCGACAGTAACCGTCGAGCTGCCTTGGCAAGACTCTATTGCTGATCAAGCCGAGTTGTTAAATCGATACCTAAAGGCGATTTACATCAATCGCCCAGAGCCAATTATCTTGGTGGGTCACTCGGCTGGTGGTGTGGTGGCTCGTTACGGCATTGTGAGGTATGGAGTGGGTAATGTTATTTCATTAATCTCGATAGCGACGCCGCACCTTGGGACTCCGATGGCAGAGCTGGCCATGTTGGCCAGCAACTCTCCGCTAGGTATTTTTATGCAGGACTTGGGGGATCCTACATTGGTTGAGTCGCGAAAGTTATTCAGAGACTTAATCCCAGCCAGGCCGGGAAGCTTCCTGGGATGGTTGAATCAGCAGCAGCATCCGGATATCGCTTATTACTCAATCATTCGTTCTGCAGAGCCGGTTGATTTACGTCGGTATGATCAAGCTGATTTGGTAGTGCCAACTGATCATCAGGATATGAATAATGTGCCTGCACTGAGGGGTAAGTCGGTCAAGGTGTCGAGTGGTGGTGGGCATGCCTTAGTTTCCAAAGATGCCGAGAGAGTTCTAAGGCTAATCAAATAGCCAATGGTGCTAAGGCATTACTGCATGTACGCCAATACTGGCTAGCATGGCGTAAGTTTGGCGTAGGCAACCACGAGCCACTTGCTGCCAGACTCCTCAAAGTTAACTTGAACCCTTGCGTGGCTTCCCGATCCTTCTGTGTCAGTAATCATACCGGTGCCAAACTTTGTGTGGCTAACTTGTTGGCCGATATTTAAGCCAGTTTCATTTTGATTAATCGGTTGTTGTCTGGATGGAAAAGCAACTGAGGGTGCCCAGCTTTGTTTTTTAGGTCGGACACGTTCGATCAGTCTTTCCGGTATTTCATCGATAAACCGTGAGGGCACTCCATATTGTGTGGTGCCATACAATCTGCGTTGTTCAGCATAGGAAATAACCAGCTGCTTCTCGGCTCGAGTAATTCCGACATAACAAAGCCGCCTCTCTTCTTCCATGCGGCCAATTTCTTCGCTGGACTTACTGTTGGGGAAT
>CALAJG010000303.1 GCA_937923375.1 uncultured Leucothrix sp. | reverse complement strand
GTTGAGCAAATGAAAGGCCGTATAGTTTTCCTTGATGCAGAAAGGTCAAGCCTGATTGAAGAAGTTGGTAATCTTAAAAGAGAGACTCAGCGCTTAGAACAAAAAGTGCTGAAATTAGAAGCTGAAAGCAAGCAGTCTGATGAGCAACTTAGAATACTGGATGCTGAAATCATCCGACTTACCCAGGTGATGAAGACTAACGAGCCCAAGCTGATAAAAACGGAGGACCTCAATCAGTTGGTTGTTCTTCAAGAAAAGCTACGCTTAGTTGAAGAAGAGACAAATGCTTTAAGAGCTGAATTGGCAAACACAAAAAGCACGCTCTCCAATAACGACAACAACAGCAAGCAAGCTAATCAAACAATTGCATTACTAACTGAAGAAAACCAAAAGCTTCAAAAGCTTCTTCAGGACACTCAGCCAGGCGTAAACTTTTATAATGACTCAAGCAATGAATCTACCATCAGCTTGCTATCAGGTAAATTTCAATTACCAGTCGGAATGGCAGTTGTTGGCGGCGCTTTATTAATGCTGATGCTAACAACGCTTATTGCCACTAGAAGAAAAAAGAAATCTTCAACGGACCTGCCCAAAGGTTCCGGTATAGATCCTTTTGATGAAAACAACAACTTCAGTAACTTACTCGAAACAGAAAATTACGAAGGTAAACTAGCGGCACAATCAGAAAAACATCCTGAAGAAAATGTATTCAAGATGTTTGATGAGGGCACGTTGGAAATGGATCTTAAACTTGACATGGCCGAGGCCTACCTTGAGGTATCTGATTTCGCTTCAGCGCGGTCCATTTTGGAAGAAGTGATTAAAGGTGGAAGTGAGTTGCAAAAACGAAAAGCCAATAGATTAATCAAAAAGGCTGCTTAAAGTTAACGGCTAAATCTCTATCTTTTTTAAAATCATAAGCTGTAAACCCATCGTTCAATAGTCACTTCTCTTAAAAGAGGGCATAATTCAGCGTTTAGCTAATATGCCCTCTTACATATGCAAGAAATACCTGTAATTACGATTGATGGCCCAGCCGGCGCTGGCAAAGGAACTATTGCCACTAGGTTAGCCCAGTCATTTTCATGGCACATACTAGACAGTGGTTCTCTGTACCGCCTGACCGCTTATTCTGCGACCCAGAAAGCTTGCGCCTTTGACGACCTTCCTACCTTAGCTGAAATTGCCCGTAATCTAGATATTGAATTCATCCCAAATGAGGATGGTGTTGTTGAGACGATTCTTGAAGGTGTCAATGTAAGCAAAGCAATTCGCAGTGAGAGTGCAGGGGAAGCAGCTTCTCAAGTCGCCTCAATCATTGAAGTTCGTGAAGCTCTTTTGCAACGTCAACGTGATTTCGCACAAGCACCCGGACTAGTTTGTGACGGTCGCGATATGGGTACGGTCGTATTCCCTAATGCCAGCTTGAAGATTTACCTCACAGCGAGCGCAGAAGTACGCGCTCAAAGACGCTTAAAACAGTTGAAAGATCATGGGCTTAATGCTAACCTCGCCGCCTTGATCGAGGAGATACAGGATCGAGATTATCGGGATAAAAACCGTGAACATGCTCCTTTGTTGCCTGCTGATGATGCCATTGAAATCGACAGTAGTGAAATGTCGATCGATTCAGTGGTTTCTAAAATCAAAGATTTATACGATTCCAACGTTTAATAAAGTTAAAGCTACTAATACCCTGTTGACTAATTCCCTAGATTTATCAGTCATGTAGTGGTTTTATCTTATCCATTCTCTCCGGCAATTTTGCAGGAGGAGAATTAACTCAACCCGACGCGAGCAGGGTGCTGTCGTCTATATTTTTAAGGTTTTATACCATGAGTGAAAGTTTTGCAGAGTTATTTGAAGAGAGTCTAACGTTTATTGAAATGACACCGGGCTCTTTGGTCAACGCCACTGTTGTTGAAGTAACTCCGGATTTTGTAACGGTTAGTGCTGGTTTGAAGTCAGAAGGTGTTATTCCTGCTGAGCAATTCAAAAATGAAGCTGGTGAAATTACCGTTGTACGAGGCGATGTCGTTGAAGTAGCACTTGAAAGTGTTGAAGATGGCTTTGGTGAGACTAAACTGTCTCGCGAAAAAGCACGCCGTCTACGTGCGTGGGAAGTGCTTGAAGAGGCACTTGAGCAAGATGAGATCATCACAGGTATCATCAGCGGAAAAGTTAAGGGTGGCTTCACAGTCGAGCTTGGCGATATCCGTGCATTCTTGCCAGGTTCGCTTGTTGACGTACGTCCTGTACGCGATACAGCATACCTTGAAGGTAAAGAGCTTGAATTCAAGCTAATCAAATTAGATCAGCGTCGTAATAACGTGGTTGTATCTCGTCGTGCAGTAGTTGAAGAAGAGTACAGTGCTGAGCGTGATGCATTACTTGAGACGCTTGCAGAAGGCAAAGTAGTTAAAGGTATCGTTAAGAACCTGACTGACTACGGTGCATTTATCGACCTTGGTGGAATCGACGGTCTATTGCATATCACGGATATGGCTTGGAAGCGTGTGAAGCATCCTTCTGAAATCATCCAAATGGGTGATGAAATCGACGTTAAAATCCTTAAGTTCGATAAAGAAAAGAGCCGTGTATCACTAGGCCTGAAGCAATTGGGTGAAGATCCATGGCAAGACCTAGTACGTCGTTACCCTGTTAACACGCGTCTATTCGGTAAAGTGAGTAACTTAACTGACTACGGTTGTTTCGTAGAGATTGAAGATGGTGTTGAAGGTTTGGTTCACGTTTCAGAAATGGATTGGACTAACAAGAACGTTAACCCTTCTAAAGTGGTTACATTAGGTGATGAAGTCGAAGTAATGATCCTAGACATCGATGCTGAACGTCGTCGTATTTCTCTTGGTATGAAGCAGTGTAAAGCGAATCCTTGGGATGAATTTGCTAAGTCTTTCAACAAGAACGACATTGTTAAAGGTAACATCAAGTCAATTACTGACTTCGGTATCTTTATCGGCTTAGAAGGCGGCATCGACGGTTTGGTTCACTTGTCTGATATCTCTTGGAACGTTCAAGGCGAAGAAGCAGTACGTGACTACAAGAAGGGTGATGAAGTCGAAGCGATTGTTCTTGCTGTTGACCCTGAGCGTGAGCGTATCTCACTGGGCATCAAGCAGATGGATCAAGACCCATTCTCAGCTTTCTTTGCGGCTAACCCTAAAGGCACTATCGTTAAGGGTGTAGTTACTGAAGTAACGCCTAAGATGGCTACTGTTGATCTAGGTGATGGTATTGAAGGTAGCCTGCGCGCTTCTGAGCTTTCACGTGATCGGGTTGAAGATGCAAGTACTATCCTTAAAGTTGGTGAAGAAGTTGAAGCTAAGTTCATGGGTGTGGATCGTAAGAGCCGCATGATGAACCTATCGATCAAAGCGAAAGACTTCGCTGATGAAGCTGAAGTAATGAAAGAGTATAGTGGCCGTGCTTCAGGTGGTACTTCGCTAGGTGATATCTTCAAAGAGCAGATGGGTGAAAAATAACACGTATCTCTATTTGAAAAATCTTAGTTAGCCGCTTTTTTAAGCTTATAGCTAGAACAATAAAGCCGGTTGTGTTAACTCACAATCGGTTTTTTGCATTAAAATTCAAGCTCTTATTTACTTTCATTCTATTATTTATTCAAAAGTCGTAGTAAACTCTTGCTGTATCTAGTCAGGAGGACAACACATGACCAAGTCTGAAATTATCGATATACTTTCCAGAAAACAAAGCCATCTCAGCGGAAGAGACGTCGAACTATCTGTAAAAATATTACTTGAGCAGATGAGTGACACCTTGGCCTCTGGAAATCGTATTGAAATTAGAGGATTTGGTAGCTTTTCGTTGCACTTTCGGGGAGCACGCCGCGGTCGAAACCCCAAGACTGGAGAAACTGTAGACCTCTCTCCGAAGCATGTACCTCATTTCAAACCAGGCAAATCCCTTAGGGATCGTGTTGACGCGTCGAAAGAAATCTTCCCAATTGTCGAGCAATAAGACTTAATAACTATACTAACTTCCAAGAGGCATTCATGAATGAATTACTATTTTTGCTATTGCCACTTGCATTTTATTCGGGTTGGAAGGCGTCTGGAAAAAACTTAACGTTTGGATCGACAGAAAAACGTCAACTCCCTGATAATTTTGTGAAGGGGGTCAATTATCTTTTAAACGAAGAGCCTGATAAAGCCTTAGACTTATTTCTTAATCGCCCAGAAATTGATGAATACACTGCCGAAACGTACTTGCTGTTGGGGAATCTTTTCCGAAACCGCGGCGAAGTTGATCGTGCGCTGAGCGTTCATCAAAATCTCATTGGCCGTGCCTCACTTAATCGCGACCAGAAAACAACTACCATGTTAGCTCTGGGAAAAGATTTTCTTGCAGCTGGTATGATGGATCGTGCCGAGCAGGTATTCACTGAGCTATTACAAGGAGAAAACAAGACTGAAGATGCTAGAGAGGCATTGCGTACCATTTATGAACAAACTCAGGAATGGAGTAAAGCTATTTCCGTTACTGAAGCGTCAAAGCCACAGTCAGCCGGTAATCTTTCTGCATTGATCGCTAATTATTATTGTGAACTTGCTGATGCATCACTAATAACTGGCCATATTCAGCATGCTAATGAAATGCTGAATATGGCCAGAGAAAGCTATGCTGATTCAATTAGGATAGAAGTTATCGCTGCCAGAATTCACGCTTTGCAGGAAGAATATCAACACTCCAGCCTGCTTTTTTTGAGCGTTGCGCAAAAGGCCCCTCGCCTCCTAGGTATAATTTACCAACCACTGATAGAGAGTTATCAGCAAGTTGGAAAGCTGGATCAGCTACAGGATGAATTATTCGATATCTACATCAAATATTCAGATGTTAAGGTCCTTGAATATACCTTAAGATTAGCAATTCAAACGGGTCCCAGTGAGAATATTCTTCAGCAGTTACCCAAGTTGATGGAATCAAAGCAACTCAATATACGATCAATCTGCCAAGCGGTAAATTTGTATTGTAAACTTGAAGATCCAGAATCAACTAAGATATTGCCGCTAATCCAGTCTGCATTAACCAATCATTTGTCGTCGCAACCCGGCTTCCAGTGCCGTCACTGCGGATATAAAATGCACGATTTTCTGTGGCGATGTCCTGCCTGTAACTACTGGGATGAAGTAACCAATGTATAGGGTTATCGATTGCAAAATTAATTTAACTAACACTAAGGTTTGTAAGCTATGGCTGAGATGTTGATTGTTGCACTAGACTTCCCCACTGAGCAAAGCGCGCTCCATTTCATTGAACCACTCTCGCCTCAGGATTGTATTCTCAAAGTCGGACTGCAGCTCTACGTCGCCGCAGGGCCTTCTTTTGTTAAAACAATTGTTGATAAGGGCTTTAAAGTTTTCCTCGACCTTAAATTTCATGACATACCTAATACCGTTGCTGGTGCCTGCAAAAGTGCGGCAGATCTCGGTGTTTGGATGACTAACGTTCACGCATCGGGTGGGCCGTTAATGTTGGAAGCGGCTGTGAATGCATTGAAGACTTACGATAAGCCACCAATACTCATCGGTGTAACTGTACTTACGTCGATGAACAGCTTACAGCTTGAGGCGACTGGTGTTGATCGTTCAGCTAATTCACAGGTAAGGCACTTAGCATTATTGTCTTCAAAATCTGGGTTAGATGGCGTGGTTTGCTCTGCGATGGAAGCGGAAATGCTAAGAAAAGAGCAGGGAGCTGATTTTGTTCTAGTTACCCCAGGAATAAGACCTGAGGGCGCAGATGCTGAAGATCAACAGCGAATAATGACGCCGATACAAGCGAAACGAGCAGGTTCAAGTTTTCTGGTCATTGGTCGACCTGTTACCGGAGCTGCAGATCCACTCTCGGTAATCAGGTCTATCAACCAATCACTTAGTTAATTACAGCAATCAACGTACACGAAGCCGGGACCCGATCTTAATCGTGTTTGAACGAAGCCGGTTCAAACGCTTCAGTTTTGCTACTGAAGTTCTGTTAGCTTTTGCTAAACTATATAACGTATTGCCTGCCTTAACGCGGTAAAATTTACGCTTGCTAAAGCGAGTTTTTTTACTCGAACGTTTTTTTAAGCGCTTCTTGGTACGATACTTCTCCCGTTTCTTAGAAACACGCTTGGAGGATTTATATCGATAACGTTTCCTTAGATTGGCTTTCTTGAATCGTTTGTTAGTTCTTTTCAATTTCAGCCTTTGTTTTTTAGTTAGGCTCTTCCGCTTTTTATTGTTCCTTTTTAGTGTGATTTTACGGGATTTTACAGGTGGACTATAAGATGAACTCTTGCCATTACTCATGGTGTTATAGGCACGCATGACATGACGGGAGTAACGCTTCACCTGTTTAAAGCGTGGTCCATATTTAACACTGACTGCTCCGGGGCCTCCATTATAAGCAGCAGCGGCATAGCGCTTGTTTCCCTTATAACGTATTAGTAATTTTTTCAGATACTTTGTTCCACCATGGATATTTTGCCAAGGACTATAGCCATTTTTGACCCCTAACATTCTCGCTGTTGCGGGCATCAATTGCATTAAGCCTTTTTCGCCTAAACCGCCTCTCGCACGCGGATTAAAGCAGCTTTCCACCGCTATGACTGCCTTTATCAAGTTCGGGCTGACGCCATACTTCCTTGAGGCATGATTGATCGTTTCCTTGAACCTTCTGGATTTCCGGTTCAATGTCTTACGGCTGTATTGGTCACAGGTAAATACAGCCCGCCTGCTTTTTTTTCTGTATTTTGCACGAGTACTTTTAGTGGTGGCTCGCTTGCTGACTGAGTATTTCTTAACTGTTTTCTTGGAAGGGCCTGAAATAGCCTCATTCACTGGTGATAATGCCAGTATTACCGCAATTGCGCACATACAGGTAATCGGTTTCTTCATGAAAGCTCCATGCAGTTTGTTTTCGACCGATTAGAAGATCGAAAGTCATGAAATAGGGGGATGTTAAAGAATAAGGATGGAGAGAATAGCGGGATAAAACCGGGCATCATAAAGACAGATGGTCAGGTGACACAGCCTGACCATCTGAAGATACACAGTTCGTTTGCGGTGGCTTCACTGCCGTTGTAAACGTTTATCCAGCTAAAGGTGTTTCGTCACATCCTTGTTCCTACACAACCATTTAGTTGATAAATACACAATCTTCGGGGATAAAACTATGTATTCTACCCTTGTGGAGCCTATTCCATTTGAACAACACAAGGGCGCAGCTAAAGCTATCCTGATTCAGCTGTTGTTAAGGTGCCATTAAGCTTCAGTGGATTCAAAGAAAATAAATCAATGATATTTATTATTTTAATTTATTAGTAAATGCTTCTTTTTTTCAATTCAGTACTCAGGCCCAATTAGAAATCGTTGTTTGACTAAATAATAATCCATAAATAACTGATTTATAGATAATTTATGGGCGAAGTTAGTATCCATTGGAAAATGCTTCCTTGCTTTCAGATTTTATTGAATAGGAAATAATCTGTGTTATTTCAAAGGCTAATAATGCATAGAATTTTCTTATAGGTACTGATTTTTAACTCAATTTGTGGTCGAAGGTAATTATCCAGTAATATTTGGCTGCTAAATGAACGTAAGATTATTCACTAGCGACAGTTTATACTACACCAAAATACTCCCTTTTTTGAAACCGAAATGTCACTATGTCAAATTTGCCCGAAGCGCTTGATTCACTGACCCACAGTAAAATTCGCAGTAATAATGAAATTAAATTTTTACCTAGTGGGGGTGAGTCCTACCAAATACGCTGGCGACTGTTAGACCAAGCTAAACACTCGATTCATATTGCAACATTTTCGATGATGAAGGATGAAACAACCAAGCGACTAGAGGATGTATTGGTAGCAAAGTTGCAACAAGGTATCGAAGTACGAATTATTTTAGATGAAATAGTCAATCGCACAACTTTTGCTGGTGCCATGCTCAAACGTCTGAAAGCGGCGGGCGCAATCATTCATGCTTACAATGGCTTGTTGGAAGAGTGGTTGCCACTACCCAAGAGCATCGGCCCGTTTAAGCACATTACACGGAATCTAAAACTTAAGTTAAAGCGTCACTTTCATGAAAAGTATATGGTTGTGGATGGCAAAGAGGTGGTACTAGGAGGCATCAACTGGGGGGATAAATATGCCTATGGTGGCATTAAGTCTTTTGCCTGGCGTGACACAGACGTGTACTTAAGAGGCCCGGTAGTTCGGGATATTCAGTTGCAGTTTCTCAAAGATTTTTGCCGTTACCGTGATTGGGATAATCGACAAAGTTCGCAGCCCACCTGTTATCCTGAGTTTGTTGGAATACAGCAACTCAAACCAAAACAGCAGCTTTTAGAAGAATATGCAGATTATTTCTGTGAAGAAGCCAGTCCTGGGACTGTCGATGTTCGTTACGTCGCCCACAAACCCTATGATGATAATGATTTGCCTTTGACTCACGCGTTTTTGTCGCTGATTAAAAATGCTAAGCATTCTATTTATTGGGGTTGTCATGGTATCAGGCCACCAAGGCTTGTCGCTGATTACCTAGCTGAAGCCGTTGAGCGAGGGGTTGAAGTTCATCTGGTTACTAATTCTCAATATTCTTCACAATCTCTGATGGTTAGAGGGCTTATGGGATGGATGTATAAGGAGTGTACTAAACATTATCGTGGTTTGCTGGAGCGAGATATTAAGATTTGGGAGTGGCAACTTGAGGGCGCTTTTCATTCAAAGAATTTCTTAGTTGATGATCAAATAGCATCTATCGGCTCTTACAATATTGCAAGAGGATCCACTTATCATCACTCAGAAAGCAATATTTTCGTTTATGACGACAATTTTGCAGCAGAAGTAAAGCAACAATTTGAATATGATTTGGAGCACTGTAAGCCGGTATGGTTGGATCATGTTGGTGACCGTTTACCTAAAGAAGATGCTTATGCAAGGCCTTTGCACGAACGCGACTTAATGATTCGAAATGATATGATCACGCCTGAGATACAACAAGAACTTGATAAAGGTGAATATATTAGGATCCTGACATGAGCCTTTGGACTCGACTCTATAACGGTACTTTAAAAATCTTTGGTGATCTGAAGATTTTCAAGTTCCCTTTTTTTCTACTTTATGATCCTGGAAGTTACTTGATTAAAGGGGATGAAACTCGTGAAGTCATGAATGCACTCAAACCCGGTGACATTCTGGTACGTGGCTATAAAAACTATCTGGATAGCTACTTTATTCCAGGTTTTTTTACACACACTGGTTTGTATGTTGGCAATGTGCCAAATGAAGATAATGTTGTGTTGCTGTCATCGGCAAAAGATGAATTTTATGCCGAAGGTGAGCAAATAGTAATTCATGCCATGGCGGAGGGGGTCTTCATGGAAGATCTGCTGAATTTTTGTCGCTGTGATTATTTGTTGATTCTGCGTTCTCCAGAGGTCACTCAGGATAATGTCAACCAAGTTTATAACCGAGCGTTGATGAGCCTAGGTACCCCTTACGATTTCCGCTTTGATTTTTCACGTTACAATAACATGTCGTGTACTGAGTTTGTGTACGTCTGTCTTGAAGATATTTTGACTCACTCCGGTGTTAGATTACGTGACCGTCGCGCACCATTGACCAAACGACCTACATTGATCCCAGATGATTTCATTGATTCAACACTAGAGATAGTATGGCAGAGCAAAACCATTCCGGAAGGTATGGTAGAGAAAATTCGTAACGTTTCCTAAACTCTCAATAATCCAACAATAACCCATTGTTTATTTACCCACATCTTGTTTACGGTAACCCAAAGCAACACACAATGTTTGTGCTAAACATAGGGTCGAGTTAAGCGAACGAAACGCACGAACCTCTGCTTCACGTACGATAAATAAATGATCAACCAACGGCGCTAAAGGACAAAGCTCACTGTCCGTGATCAAAATAATCTTAGACCCTTGCTTTTTGGCAAGTTCGACTGTTTCGCGGGGTATTTTCCCATAGGGATTAAAGGTTATGGCAATCAGTGCAGACTCTCTATTCATCCATTTGCCTTGCTCGGCTTGCATGCTCTCCTGTCCATCAATTAGCGAGCAGCGCACATCCATCTGGCTTAGAGTGTAGTTGAAGAATGTTGCTACTGGGTAGACGCGCCGAATACCGCAAATAAATACTTCGTTGGCTTTCAGTAATGTTTCTACTGAAGCGTCCAGCAATTCTGGCGTAATCTGTTGTTGCAGTAGCGATAATGCTAACTGATTGCCATCAATGAACTCATGAAGTAGATGAGTCGGTGTGGTGTTTTGGTTATTGCCACTGGCCTTTTTTAGCTGGCTTATACGCTCGCGGTAATTACTAGGGTGTTCCAGTAGCTGGTTCTTATAAAGCTTTTGTAGCTCAGAGAAACCACCAAAGCCAAAATGATTTGCAAAACGCACTAGGGTAGAAGCATGCACTCCGGCGGCTTTAGCTATTTCAGCGAGCGTACTAAAAGCAACTTGTTGCGGGTGTTCGACTAGATAAACGGACACAAGCTTCAAGCGAGCACTCAACTGCTCTTGTTGCTCAGCGATTAGTGTATGCAGTGCGTCAACACTTTTAGGCAGTACCAATGAGCCGACTTGCCCGGTCGCTGATGAAGCGTTTGATTGACGCATTACGATTTCCTGTAAATGATCTCCAAGAAGATTCTATCACTTTAGAAATTTAATTTCATTTTTATTACTAAAAGGAATAAATATTCCATGAAGTCTTAGCCTCTTTTATAATGACGAGCAAACATCAACAGGAAATAGGTCATGAGAACTGAGCACGCCGCTTTAGATATTACTGAATTTAATAAAATTTGCACCCAACAAGTTCTTGTTTCAGATTTTCCATTGGCTAGTGACTGTCGATCAAATGTTTTGTGTTATGACGCCAATACAATACGTAATGCCTTCAACGATACTTCCAAAAAAACATTTGAAACATCGGCATTAAAGCAGGAAATAGCCAAGATTTTACAGGCGGGGCCAGGTGTATTTGTTATTGAGAGATTCTTCGATAATCTTAATATTATTGACCGTCATAATGAATTGTTTGATGTTTTATTTGCGTTACAAGAAGGGCAGCAAGCTGCTGATCATTTTGCTCAAGCAGGTGCTAATGGCCGTATTTGGAATGTTTTGCAAAAATCAGCACTTCATTCTCCGAAAAAATACATTGAGTATTATACAAATCCCTTGTTTTCCTTGGTATCCGAGGCTTGGTTGGGGCCGCATTATCAATTAACGTCCCAAGTTAATGTTGTCAGGCCTGGCGGTAAAGCGCAGGCACCGCACCGAGACTATCATCTTGGCTTTCAGGATGAGGCGTTCTTAATTAACTATCCACCGCATGTACATACAATGTCTACGATGCTAACGCTGCAAGGTGCCGTTGCTCACACTGATATGCCACTTGAGTCCGGACCGACTCTGTTATTGCCTTACTCGCACCAATATCCTGAAGGCTATCTGGCTTGGCGACATGATGAATTTAAGGATTATTTTGCGAAGCATGCGATACAAATAGAGCTGAAGAAGGGTGATGCGATGTTTTTTAATCCTGCTTTGTTTCATGCCGCAGGGGATAACACAACGGACGACTTTCACCGTATTGCAAACTTGTTTCAGGTGTCTTCAGCGTTTGGCCGTGCCATGGAAACGGTTGACAGGAAAGCGATGTGCTTGGCTATCTATCCCGAGTTGCTTAAGTCAGCTGACAGCTTATCAGCTTTAGAATTAAAGACGTTGCTAGATAACACCTGTGAGGGTTACTCATTCCCTACCAATCTGGATACAGATCCACCGTTGTCCGGTATGGCACCACAAACACAGAAGAAATTAATGAAAATAGCGCTTAGTGAGCAGTGGCCACTAGATGAATTTGGCTTAAAAATGCATAATCAAAGCAGTAGGCGACTTGGTTAGCAGGAATTCGCATGGACAAAAAATATAACTATAAAGAACGTAATGTAGAACTCGACCCTAAAAGGCAATTTGTATTAGGCGAAGGTAAGATTAGTGGTTATGCCTCGGTGTTGCTTGGTGCGTTAAGTTTATTAGGCGTACTGGCCTATCTATTTCCTTCCTATTTAACAACGACAGAACTGCGCAAAGTATACGACGCTGAAACACTTCAAAACGTGTTGAAATACGGCATGTACTTTTCTTTGTTTTTTGGCGCGCTCACTTTTATGTTAAAGAAGTTTCGTTCTTTCGGAATTCTTGGAATGGCTTTAACCGTTCTGGCATTTCTTTTGGGCGGCTACACGGTGCCAGTGGGCGATGTTGAGCCAAAGACGTTTTCCTTGGGAGTTGATTGGTTAATCCTTGCTTTTTTGGGCTCGGCGTTTATCTTTATGACACTAGAAAAGCTATTTCCCAAATATAAAAACCAAGTGATTCTGAGAGATGAATGGGGCTTGGATCTGTTTTATTTCTGTTTCAATCACTTAGCCATCTCAGCCATTATCATTTATGGAAACTATCACGCCAGTCATTTTGATTGGGCGGTGAGTGCCTCGGTACAGCAAACTATCCAGTCGATGCCGATTTTCGTACAGGTGATTATGATTGTGCTTTGTGCTGATTTTGTATTGTATTGGGAGCACCGCTTATACCATGAGGTGAGGGTGCTGTGGCCGATTCACGCAGTGCATCACTCGGTTGAAAATTTAGATTGGCTAGCGGGTTCGCGTGGTCATTTTATTCAGGTGTTCTCAGAGCGCGCAATGGTGCTGGTACCATTGTATTTGCTGGGTGCAGACGAAGCAGCGTTAAATTTCTACGTTGCTTTTGCCGCGTTACAAGCGGTGTTGATTCATTGTAATTTGGATATACCGTTTGGTCCTTTGAAATACGTTTTTGTGACGCCGCAGTTTCATCATTGGCACCACAGCTCAGAGAAACCAGCGATTGATACCAACTACTCGGCGCATACGGTTTTGTTTGATTGGATGTTTAATACGATGCATTTGCCGGGGAAGCATTGGCCAGCTGAGTATGGTACGACTAAGCCGTTGCCGAAGACTTATATTGGGCAGACGTTGTATCCTCTGACTAGTTTGTTTGGGAGAGTGAAAGAGCTTGGCTCAGGTTCTTCCAAGTGAATAGAGACAATCTTTTAAGTGAGTTTGCATATTGCGGACACTCAAGAGGCCTAAAGAAAGTATAAGTAGCATGATGTAGTTTTGCTTACGAAGTTACATAATATTTTTTACTGGCTATCAAATAGTGCTTTGCTTAGACTTAACTTTTTTAGCCCGACATGTAATGCCGGGCCCTTAAAACTTCAGTGTCAGGAGCAATGACGTGTTTAATAATAAAATGAATATCGCCGATTATGATAAAGAGTTATATGCGGCACTTGCAGATGAGTCGCAGCGCCAGGAAGATCATATCGAATTGATCGCGTCTGAAAACTACACAAGTCCTCGGGTGATGGAAGCGCAAGGATCAATGCTAACCAATAAATACGCGGAGGGTTATCCATCGAAGCGTTACTACGGCGGTTGTGAGCACGTTGATGTTGCAGAAGATTTAGCAATTTCTCGTCTTAAAGAGCTATTCGGTGCAGATTATGCCAATGTGCAACCACACTCTGGTTCTTCTGCAAATTTATCTGTTTACATGGCATTGCTAAACCCCGGTGATACAGTGTTAGGAATGAGTTTGTCAGATGGTGGTCATTTGACTCATGGCTCACACGTAAGCTTCTCTGGAAAGGTTTATAACGCTGTACAATACGGCCTAAACAATGACACAGGCGAAGTTGACTACGATCAGGTCGAAGCATTAGCTCGCGAGCACAAGCCACAGATGATCATCGCTGGATTCTCGGCTTACTCGAGGGTGATGGATTGGCAGCGCTTTCGTGATATCGCGGATGAAGTTGGCGCAATATTGTTTGTAGATATGGCGCACGTTGCGGGATTAATAGCGGCGGGTGTTTATCCTTCACCGGTACAAATTGCAGATGTGGTCACTTCAACAACGCATAAAACATTGCGCGGTCCACGTGGTGGAATTATTTTGGCAAAGGCTAATCCTGAAATCGAAAAGAAACTGAATTCAGCGGTATTTCCCGGCACTCAGGGTGGTCCACTAATGCACGTGATTGCCGCTAAAGCGGTGGCTTTTAAAGAAGCCATGGACCCTAGCTTTAAAGATTATCAGGTACAGGTTGTTAAAAATGCTCAAGCCATGGCGAATACCTTTATAGAACGTGGTTATAAAATAGTCTCTGGTGGAACCGATAATCATCTTTTCTTACTGGACTTGATTGATAAAGGGATTACCGGTAAAGCTGCCGATGCCGCATTGGGCAATGCTCATATCACCGTCAATAAAAACTCAGTACCTAATGATCCTCAGTCTCCATTTGTGACAAGTGGCCTTCGAATCGGTAGCCCAGCAGTAACTACGCGTGGATTTAAAGAGCAAGATTGTATTGATCTGACGGGCTGGATCTGTGATATATTGGAGAATATTGAAGATCCTGCTGTGATCGAGAGCGTCAAAGCCAAGGTCAGCAAGATCTGCAAAAGTCTTCCTGTATATGCTGAGTAAATAACGCCATGCATTGTCCGTTTTGCAGTGCCACAGATACCCGTGTAGTTGATTCCCGTCTTGGTGCAGAAGGTGACCAGGTACGGAGAAGGCGCAAATGTGGCGATTGTGAAGAGCGATTTACTACTTACGAAGTGGCCGATCTGAACATGCCGCGGGTGCTGAAAAGCGATGGCGTTGGCGAAGCGTACAATGTAGAAAAGCTTCGTGCTGGTATGATGCTGGCACTCGAAAAACGCCCGGTCAGTATGGATAGCATCGACCGGGCTATTTTACAAATAAAAAAGAAAATCTTAACTGGCGGTCAACGTGAAGTTGAATCTCATTGGATAGGTGAGTTGGTCATGAATGAGTTACGCAATCTTGATGGTGTTGCATACATTCGCTTTGCTTCGGTTTACCGCAGTTTCAATGATATTGATGAGTTTGTAGAAACCATCAATCTAATGGAAAAGAAAGTCGCTACCCAAAAAGCCAAACAAAAACAAACTGTTGATTAGTCTGCTGCGGGCTATGAAAGACTTACAACATTTCGAATACATGGCCCGCGCAATAAATATTGCCAAACTTGGCCAGTACACAACTCACCCGAATCCTCGGGTTGGCTGCCTGATTGTTAAAGACGACGAGATCATTGCGGAGGGTTATCACCAATGGGCAGGGCAGGGCCACGCTGAAGTCAATGCCTTGAGTGTTGCGGGTGATGAAGCTAGGGGCGCGACAGCCTATGTCACGCTGGAACCTTGTTCACATATTGGCAGAACACCTCCTTGCGCTGATGCATTGATCAAAGCAGGTATAGCAAAGGTTGTCGTCGCAATGTCAGACCCTAATCCTGAGGTTTCGGGAAAGGGGATTGAAGCACTTAAAATTGCTGGTATAGAGGTTATCTCAGGCATCTTAGAGGCTGAAGCGAAGGCGTTGAACCCCGGTTTTATTCAGCGCATGCAACAACAGCTCCCCTTCGTTCGGCTAAAAATGGCTACCAGTCTTGATGGCCAAACCGCTCTAGCTAGTGGTGAGAGCCAATGGATTACCGGGCAGGCGGCGCGTCGGGATGTACAGTTTTGGCGGGCTAAAAGCTCAGCGATCTTAACCGGTATTGGAACAGTATTAGTTGATGATCCTTCGCTCAACGTTAGGCTTAGTGCAGACGAGCTCGGTATTGAAGGTGAGGTCAGGCAGCCTGTTAGAGTGATTCTTGATTCCCAGCTGCGTTGCCCTGTTAATGCGAAGTTACTG
>CALAJG010000302.1 GCA_937923375.1 uncultured Leucothrix sp. | reverse complement strand
GGTGATGAAAAAGGTGAAAAGTCCTTAGCTGATGAATCAAACTCAGACAAAGGCTAAAACGCGGCTAGGTTTTCTTTGGAATCCCGAATTGACTGTTCCGAATGAACGACGGGTAATACTGGGGGATTAAACAATCAAAGGGAAGTAGATTTGAAAAACTAGTTTCGCTTTCTACTTCCAATTGATTAAGGAGGAGGAAATCATCTTACGGGGAAGATATTACTCAGAACGGCTACGCGCATCAAATGAAAGTATTTAACCTGTGAGTTTATATTTTCTAAACTACCAGTCTTTTCAATTTATGGTCGCTCAGTTATAGTCATAAACTAATAAAAAATAATCACTTTTAAGGGCGCCTTTTTGCAATACGATGTATTTATTAGTCACTCCAGCCAGGATAAAGATAAGGTTGCCCGCCCACTAGCGCAAGCCCTTCAGGATCGTGGCTTAACGGTTTGGCTGGATGAAGAGCAATTGCAAGTCGGCGATAGTATCCGCCGGGGCATTGACAGTGCACTCAGAGAATCGCGTTTTGGCGTCGTCGTTCTAAGTCCAGCCTATTTGCATAGCGAATGGGGGCAAAAAGAACTGGACGCTTTTTTTGCTAAAGAAAAATATCAATCTAAATCTATTTTACCAATTTATCACGGTATCTGCGTGGAAGCAGTGGAGCATCATTGGCCAATGTTGGCGGACAAAATTAGCTTAAGCTCTGCTGACGAAAGGATTGAACAGATGGCCGATAAAATCCAGATCAGCATAAGGCACCGATCCTCAGAGTCAGCTAAGTTAGTAACCCCCAGCAATAAACATTCTTGGTTAAATAATAACTGGCAGTGGGGCATCGGCCTAATCATTGTGATTGCAGCCCTCGCGAATCTACTGTGGTACAACGCAGCACCCCCCTCTGATAGCTCCGCCTCTGGTGCCATAAGTATCCGCGGTGATGTGTCTGGTGGTACAGTGATTGCTAATCGTTATCAGAATTTTTCAATTGATTCAGAAGCTGCAAAACTTATAGCCGAGAACCTGTTACAAAACCTAACAGCAGAAAAAGATCAGGCTCTGGAGGAACAAGTAGTAATAATTCAAGGACTGACTGAAACGATCGCCCGATTGCAGGAACAGCCAAGCGATAAACTCAAACAAAAGGCGTTGGATAAACTAAAAGAGGGCAAACCCGAAGAAGCTTCACAGCTACTCAAACACTCACTCTATGCTAGAGAAAATGCATTGCAATCGCAGTATAGGCAAATGGCTGAAGACTGGGTTGATGTTGGAAACATAGCCTATTTGAACAACAGTCAGGAAGCTCTGGATGCCTATACTAATGCTGTTTTACTCGATCCTAGCTATACCAAGGCGCGGGTTTGGCAAAGCCATATCTATGTAAGATTAGGTAGGTTGGACGATGCAATTTCTACCTATGAAAATCTGATAAGTTCGGGTGATACCGATGAAAGAAATCTAGCTGATGCGTACGGCAATCTCGGTTTGATTTATCGAACTCGCGGTAATTTTGAAGAATCAGAAAGCCTCCAGCTCAAGGCGTTACAAATCAGCGAGGCAATCCCATATCCTGAGGGTGCAGCAGCGATTTTGGGAAACCTCGGACTGCTGTATGATACTTTTGGCAAACAAGACAAAGCCGAAGAGTTTTATCTTAAATCATTGAAAATCAATGAAGACCTAGGGTATCAGGAGGGAGTGGCTGTTGTTCAGGGTAATCTTGGCCTAATCTACAGAAAGCGCAAGAAGTTGAACAAGGCAGAGGAATTTCATGTCAAGGCACTGAAGGTATATCAAGAACTAGGCAATCAGGTTGGCATGGCTCACCAATATGGCAACCTCGGCCTGGTATATGGAGCTCGTGGTGAGTTAAGTAATGCTGAAGAGTTCCTCCTCTTAGCATTGAAAATCGATAAAACTCTCGGCCGTCAGGAGGGAATCGGGCTTGGCTATGCCAACCTTGGGGAATTATATTATAAACGCGGTGAGTTAGATAAAGGTTGTCAACATTTACAGGCAAGTGTACGGATTTTCACTACCGTTGGCTCTGCAACAGCCCATCAGGTGCAAGCTGTAATTGATGCAAAATGTCCTGAGCTAGCCATGAAAAATGAGTAGCACAATTTACCGAAACTTTACCTCTTCTTTATAACTGAATAATTCCCAATAACTATACTAATTACACGTCGCAATGTTGTGTGACGCAATTTCAAGCTGGCCTGAGGCCAGATAACCTACAAGGAAATAGTTATGAAATTATTCTCAAAAACCATTTTAACCACCCTACTTTTGGGAGTCTTCAGTGGCTCAGTTTTTGCAGCGGAGCATAAGGTCGCGATACAAGGCATGGCGTTTAGCCCAGCTGAATTGACTGTTGCAGTTGGCGATACCGTCGTCTTTACCAACCAAGATGGTGCGCCCCATAGCGGAACGGCAAACGATACTAGTTTCGACACGGGCATTCTCAGCAAAGGTGAAAGTGGCAACATCACGCTAACTAAAGCTGGCACATTAAATTATTTCTGTGTCGTCCACCCAATGATGAAGGGAAAGATAATCGTAAAGTAACGCTCCCTTAATTTCTCTCCCAAACAAAGCGTTCAAGTCATGGCGCTTTTGTTTGGTGCTTTGCCTGCTTCGCTGCAGAATAGTCTATAATTACTACTATTCTTAATACGCTGAGCCGCTGATCAATATGGATCACAAAAATCCACACCTCAACATCAACTCCCTCAACATCGTTAGTATTTTATTATCGATCATCGCTGTGGGTTGGCTGCTGATTCTTGGCCGTGAACTGTTAATACCGCTGATCCTAGCGCTGATTATCTGGTACTTACTCGAAACGATTACCAACTTTATTGGGGCCCTGCCGATAGGCAATTTCAAGATTCCTCATGCCGTTGCTCGTGGAGGCGCGTTTCTTGTTTTCATTGTGGTGATACTACTAGTCACTGAGATGGTGGCAAATAACGCCATCGAGCTGTCGGCCAATGCCGATGAATACCAGAAAAATATTAATAGCAAACT
>CALAJG010000301.1 GCA_937923375.1 uncultured Leucothrix sp. | reverse complement strand
CATTGTTTAGACATTTACGATTTCGACAAAGAGTTACGTGGCTCACATCTGATTGATACCAACTCTGGATTGGTTGAGCGCGGTATCTGCTCAATTCCTTATGTACGTCAGTCAGATGGCGAGACGGTCTATTTCCCATCTAACTTGATTGAGAATTTATTCTTAAGCAACGGTATGAGCGCAGGAAATAACCTGCCAGAAGCACAGGTGCAGTGCCTGTCTGAGATCTTTGAGCGCGCCGTTAAAAAGCAAATTATTGAAGAAGAAATTGTCTTACCCGACGTGTCGCAGGAAGTCTTAGAAAAGTACCCAAGCATCCTTGAAGGTATCAAAGCCCTAGAAGAACAAGGCTTCCCTGTTGTGGTGAAAGACGCATCGCTTGGTGGTCGATTCCCGGTGATGTGCGTCACACTTATGAACCCACGCAACGGTGGTGTATTTGCCTCGTTTGGCGCACATCCTAGCTTTGAAGTCGCACTAGAACGCAGCCTGACTGAGTTGTTACAAGGCCGCAGTTTTGAAGGTTTAAATGATCTACCGCAACCGACATTTAATAGCATGGCCGTGAAGGAATCAGAGAACTTTGTTGAGCACTTTATTGACTCCACCGGTGTTATTTCTTGGCGCTTCTTTAGTGACAATCACGATTATGAGTTCAGCGAGTGGGACTTCTCAGGTACTAGTGAAGATGAGGCTACGAGGCTATTTGATATTTTAGGCAGCATCGGTAAAGAGTCGTACATGGCCGTGTTTGACACGCTTGGGGCAACGGCTTGCCGCATTCTGGTTCCTGATTATTCAGAAGTGTATCCGGTAGAAGACTTAATTTGGGACAACACCAATAAGGCGCTGAGTTTCCGCGAAGACATTTTAAATATTCATTCGCTAGATGATGATGCATTAGCCGCTTTGCTGGAACGTTTGGAAGAAAGTCAGCTGGATAATTATACCGATATTAAAACGCTAATCGGCATCGAGTTTGATGAGAACACGGTGTGGGGTCAGCTGACGATTCTTGAACTGAAGATCTTGATTACGCTCGCACTAGGCGACCTTGATGTTGCGATTGAGCACGTCGGTGACTTCTTGCAGTACAACGATAATACCGTTGAGCGTGGACTTTTCTATCAAGCGGTTCATGCGGTGCTTGAAATTGCGCTGGATGACGATCTGGAGTTTGAGGACTTCATTGGTAACTTAAATCGTATGTTTGGCGAAGAGAATATGAAGAACGTTGTTGGCTCGGTGAAGAGCGAGATCACCTTTTTTGGACTGACTAAGACGAGTATGAAGCTGGAAGGCTTGGATAGGCATCAAAAATTAATCGAAAGTTACAAGAAACTGCATAAGGCGCGCTCACTAATCTCCGAAAACTCAATCGCTTGACATTAGTGCTAAAGGGGCTGGCAATATAGCCCTTTCAATTTATCAGACACGTTAATTTAAATACTCAAACACATGCTCTACAAAGTACAGCGGCATAACAATATTTTCTTTCTCCAACGCTGAAGAGCCCTGAGTTCCTGTAAGTTTTATCGTTCTAATCGGCTTACATTTAGTGATGTAGGATTGCAGCGACTTAGCCCGCGTACGACTGCCACTTTTCACCTCAATTGGGATGACCTGTCCAGAGTCATTTGAAATAATAAACTCAATTTCAGCACGCGCATCACCCCAGGAATAACTTGGCTCCGCGCCCATTGCTGCTAACTCTTGTTGCACAAAATTCTCAGCGATATACCCCTTATACTCATAACCCTGCTGTTTGATTTCGTTGTAGCCAGTATCAAGCATATGATTTAGCAAACCAACATCAAACAAGAATAACTTAACTCGATTATTCTTTTGGTAGGCTGCCAAAGGCGACCTTGGTGTGCCTTCAACAGGGTAATTTTGCAAGGTTAAGCGACAGCGATGCAGCCAAGATATTGCACTTTCAAAAACAGCATAGCGTGACTTTCGCTCAAATACGCCCTTAAACTTAAAACGCTTAACCGAGTCATCAAATACAGAGGAAAGTTGTGACGGAATGTTCGTAAACAATGATTCAATCAGCTGAGCATCTAATTTTCCAGAGTATTTCCCAAAGTCTCGTTTATAACCTTCGACCAAGTCAGCTTGAACCGTTGAAACCGCTTTGATTCTATCAAGAATACTGGCATCAGCTGATTCATACCAAGTCGCCACCGCTTCAGGCATCCCCCCAATAAAGTAGTAATCCGTCAACTTATCGAATAGCTTTGTATGCGCTACAGCAGAGTTGATTTGGCTCTCAAATGCTTTGATTAGCGCCTGCTCTCCGGATGCCCATAAGAACTCCCGAAAGGTCAGCGGACGTAAATTATGTTGTTCAACTTTGCCGACAGGAAACGAGCTTAGCAGGCCGATGTTCGATCCACTTGCCGCAATAAAGTAGTGGGGGGTTTTTTCTGCAAAATATTTAAGTGAGGTTACCGCTCTTGGGCATTCGCCAATTTCATCCAGTATTAGTAAGTCTGTCTTTGCGTTAAAAACTTGTCCAGTTAACAACTCAACATTTGTGATGATGTCATCTGGACTAATCGACCCTTCAAAGGCATCAGATAGACCTGGGTTTTCAAGAAAATCTAAGCGCAAGGTGTTTTCGAACTCGTTGCCAAGCAATGTTTGCAACAGGTAGGTTTTGCCAGTTTGTCTTGCGCCATCAATCACTAAAGGCTTTCTGGTTGCCTTTTTTTTCCATGCCAAGAGCTTATCAAGCAGTATGCGTTTCATTTGTAGATGCAATCTTGTGAAGTGTCAGCTCATTATAACTCAAACACTTTTATGCGCAACAAAATGTAAAATAATACACTTTTATGCGCATAAAAATGTAATTTTGAGATTTTCCAGCAGCCCAAGAAATCTTTACTAAACTTATAGCGTTGACTGGGAGAATCTAACGACTATTTATGTACGAAGTTGGATTATTAATTTATGCAGCTGCAATTATTGCTTCCTGCTATTTAAGCTGGGACGCTTACAAACACCGTTTTTTACCCATTTCCCGTCCTCTTATAGGCATGAGCATTGTCTTGTGTGTATTATGCATTATTCGTTTTCTTCACCTGATTGAAGTAGACCTGCCTAGGTGGTTTTCTCAGCTATTGGTGGATTTTGAATTTTATGGTTTATATCCATTAGTGATTCCACTGTGGGTCTGGATGCTGCTGGAATACTACCAAGATAAAAAGATTCGCATCTTTAACAAAATCCTTCTGCCTTTCTTAATTCAACCGGCCATTGTAATAACTCTCGCACTGACGGACATTTTCACTAATGGCTTCGTTTCTCAAACCTCACCAACTGCTTTAATCACATCATCCGATAGGCTCGGAGACTATTTAAAGGTTAGACACCTCTACAGTCTTGTCGTAATCGCTGGCATTTTTCTAGTCACACCCTACCTGGTAAAAAAACATCAAAAAAGCCCTATATTTGACTTAGCGGTAGTCACACTTTGCATGCTAGTACCTTATTTCCTTCATTTATTGAATCGTGAAGGATTGATTAGCCTTGGATTGGGGGCACCAGCCTTTATTTTTTTCATTTTGTGGGGAAGTCGCCAATACCGGCTTTTGGATGTAATGCCCGTCGCCTTACGTGGCATAATGCATAAAGTTGACTCAGGGCTCGTAGTCAGTAATGTTCATGCCAAACTACTTTACGTCAATGATTATGCTAAAAATCTGTTTGGTTTAGATGTATCGGAGTCCGCTCTGCAGCAGCGTGACCTGAGTATGCCCGCTGTATTTAAAAATCACTTTGACTTTACGTTGGCTGAGAAACAAACCGCTTTAATGCAGACAGACCAAAAATACAAAAATGGTGAAACACGTTATATCGCAGCCGTTTTACAACCTATCTTTGGGCCCAAACACCGTCATCATTTAGGCTCGACAGTATCGTTTCACGATATCACTGAGAGAAAACAGGCCGAGCTAGAGTTAGAAAGCTATAACCGCCAGAAATCAGAGTTCTTCGCAGGTATCTCTCATGAGTTTCGCACTCCTCTGACACTCAGCATTGGCAATATTGATGATGTGCTAAATGAACTTGAAACGACCAAGCCTAGCGAGCTTAAAGCATCATTATTAAGGGCCAAGGCCAACAATAAATGTTTATTAGGCTTGGTCAATCAGCTACTGGAGCTATCTCGGTTAGACACTGGTTCATTGACAATCAAACCAGTGCAAGTCCAGCTCAGGACTTACTTACCGATGTTGATTGCCAACTTCGAGTCAATGGCAGAAAAGCAAAACATAAACATTCACTTTACGGTTAGCGCCAATGCACAACAGGATAGCACTCTCTATTTTGATACTGATTCACTCGACAAGATTATCCTTAACCTTGTTTCCAATGCTTTAAAAAGCATCACTGGTAATAAAGGCGGCGACGTTTATATTGAGCTTGATCACGCCGAGGAAAAGGAAACACTCCTGCTGACCATCCGTGATACGGGCTGTGGTATTCCAGAGGAGGCAGTGCCTAAAATATTTGAAATGTTTTACTCTCATCAAATGGACAATGCACTCTGGCCTCAGGGCGCCGGCGTAGGCTTGTCGCTGGTTAAACAGCTGTTAGTCCTGCACAACGCGTACATTACTGTCGATAGTGTTGAGAGGGAAGGCACGAACTTCACACTGAGTCTAAAGCAAGGTTTTGAGCACTTTGCAGAAGATATTATTATTCAGCACAACGCTGACGTTAACCAAAAAACCACCCTTAGATCAGATGCCGGAGCCCCATCAGCCCATGAAGGGGTAAGCCTTGGAGAATTGGTGGATAAAACGGCGCTACCAATAGAGTCCAGCAACACGCAGCCAACCTCAAGCAAGCGAATACTGGTGGCGGAAGATAACACAGATATGCGTCGCTATATTCGGAGGCATCTCTCCTCAGAGTACCGGCTTATCGAAGCGGTCGATGGTGAAGAGGCGCTGGACTTGGCAAATCAATCAATGCCTGACTTAGTGTTGTCCGATGTAATGATGCCAAAAATGAACGGCTATGATCTATGCAAAAACCTTAAATCCAACGCCCCAACCAGTCATATTCCGGTCGTGCTGCTTACCGCAAAAGCAGACCAGTCTGAAAAACTTGAAGGACTGTCACTAGGTGCCGATCATTACCTAAGTAAACCATTTGATACCGATGAACTCAGAATTAGAATCTACAACCTACTTGCTTCAAGGGACGCAATCAAAGCCCTCTATCATACTAATGGTCTAGAAAAAGTCATCAACCACCCAGAGATGCCCAAACAAGAGACTATTTTTCTGGAAAGGCTACAAAACTATATTCGTGAAAACATAGATAATATCGATATAAAAATCTCTGATATAGCCGCTGCAATGTATATGAGCGAGCGAAACTTAAGCCGAAAAGTCAAAATGCTAACGGGCGATACACCGAAAAAAATGCTTCTAACTAATCGCTTAGAGCACGCTGCTAAGCTGCTAAGCTCCAGTGATCAAAACATCACTAGCCTCTGTTATGAGACGGGCTTTAGTGATGCCTCTCACTTTGCCCGAACCTTCAAGTCACATTTCAAAATGACCCCTAGTGAGTTCCGAGAACGCCACTCTACGACAGCCTAGCTACTAAAAACCATATTTGGCCGATTATCAATAATTAGTGGCGTAATTATTCTATTCGCAGACTCCTGCATAACCCTAAAGTCTATCTGTTCACTTTAAATAATTTCAGTGAATGATTATGCAAGGGAGAAATACCATGAAAACAATATCAGAAATAAAATTTCAGGATGAAAGACCAAGCAAACGTAAACTAAGAGGTGAGCCGCTAGCCCGGTTGGCGAAACACATTAGCTCAATTAAGGGCTACTTAGTGGCAGCTGGCACCGTTCTTTTAGGGACGGTATTGACAGGCTGTATGACACTTGGGGGGATTTGATTTCCTCGAAGTGAATGCTGGCGCTCCTCTAAGATGGGGAGCGTCAACTGAGCACCGTATTGGGTCGCTGCTGGTAGTACTTCGTCTCACGCTCATACCCAGCCGCAAGCCGTAAGACTTCGCCATCTTCACTAGCTCTTCCCGTAATCATCATCCCAAACGGCATACCGTCTCTGGTAAACCCAGCCGGAACTGATATCGCAGGCAATCCAAGCATGGGCGACAAGTACAAAGTTGCCCATTCGCAGTCACGTTCAGCTTGAGCGTCATCGAGATCAAAAGCATGTCCGATGTGGGTTGGGAAGATCAAAAACGGATACTCATCCATCAATAACTGCATGCGCACTTTCAGCTGCGCGACATCCTGCCAGATCTGCTTTAGCTCAAGTGCTGAAAAGCTTAGATAACGGTCTATAGAGGCTTTGATGGAATGCTTAGTCGGCTCACCCCTTAAGCAAGCCGATAACACTTTTTCTGGCAAGCCGCTGACAACGGCGCAAGCATCAACATCGGTATATAGTTGACGAAATGCATCACCTAGCCCCAGATCCACTTCTTTAACAACGAGACCTAAGCTCGTGAACACCTGATGTGCTTCTGCTATGAGCTGGGAAATATCATCAGGATAGTCGACACTTGCAAAGTTTGTGACCAGAGCAACTTTGCCACTCGGGAGGTCACTCAAGGAATTCAAACTAAAGTCTGATCTAGCAAAAGGATAGTTGATTGCGGAGTGTAAGTTTGGCCCATCTACTGCTTGCATAAACAAAGCAACATCTAACACTGAACGCGTAAAAACGCCTGCGGTGCTGATACCACCATCTGCCATGCTTCCCGGAACATCTGGAATGCGACCTGAGCTGGGTCGAAAGCCTACACAGTTTGCCCAAGCGGCTGGTGAGCGTGCTGAACCGCCAACGTCACTGCCATCAGCGATACAGACCAGTCCAGCTGCAATCGCAGCGGCACCTCCGCCACCACTGCCTCTGGTGGTTTTTTGATGATTCCATGGGTTTTGGGTTAAGCCGAAGACTTCATTGGTGGTTACACCGCCAGAGGCGCAGTCTGGGGTATTGCTCTTGCCGATGATTATTGCGCCTGCGGCTTTTTCGCGTTGTGCAAGTAAGCCATCATGAGTGCTGATGTGGTTGCGGTAATGGGGGTTGCCAAAAGTTGTGCGCATGCATGCTAGGTGGAAGATGTCTTTTACGGCGAGTGGTAGGCCGTGGAGTGGGCCTAGTGGTTTGCCAGTGCGGGCTAGGTGGTCATCTGCATGTTGAGCGAAGTGGTAGGCTTGCTCGAAGTCTAGTGTGACTAAGGCGTTGATTGTGGGGTTGTGACGTTGAATTTGTTGTTCAAAAGAGGCTAGGAGCTCTCTTGAAGACAACTCTTTATTTAGCAGTTGTTGGCGTAATTGATAGGCTGGTTGGAAACAGAGATCTAACATTTCACTATCTCATAACGGTTTTGGTACTAAAGCTAATCATGCGCTTTCATTGCTGACTACTTTAATTGGCATCAGTGCCTACAAATAGTATGAGTATGATAGGTTTTCACACAAACCATCAAAGCAACACTACTTTAGTATTCAGTAATATGTAGAGTGTTGGGTTGAAGAATTGGATAAAAGGCAAGTTTTTGATATCTATATCGAGTTTTTCAACGAAATACCTTTTATGCCTTTCAAGAAATCAATAACGGCATATCTCAGGCTACAATTTGAGCAAGGTAAATTTAAAATAACGCCAGATGTAAATAACGTACTTAGGCGATTCTTAAGCATTATCCGCCAAAATCATAGCCGCCCCCTTCTCCCCCACCATCATTGTCGGTGCATTCGTATTACCCGATGTTATCGCTGGAAAAATCGACGCATCGACCACCCTCAGCCCAGCCACGCCATGCACTCGCAAACGCTCATCCACTACCGAACTAGCTGGATCTTGCCCCATACGACAAGTCCCTACCGCATGATAAATCGTTCCCGCCCGTTCCCGAAAATCTTCCAATAAATCAGCATCAGACTGCACCGCTAGACCCGGCTTATTCTCCTCCTGAATCACAGACTTTATCGCCTCACTCTCCGATAAATTCCTCAAAATTTTGCACCCAGCAATAGCCTCCTGAATGTCTTTTTCAGTGTCCAAATAATTAGGATAAATCAGTGGTTTATCTAAAGGATTATTAGATTGGATTTCCAGATGACCACGGCTTTCAGGGCGACACGCATTAAACGACATTGAAAAAGCAGCGTAGGGATCAGGGTTCATCAACTTTCCATCGCCCGGCTTTAACGTGTAAGTCAGCGGATTAAAGTACAGCTGTAAATTGGGTGCGGCCTCTTGCTCACTAGAGCGTATAAAACCGCCGGCTTGATTCACACTCAGCGACAACAAGCCCTTGCGCTTAAACACGTACTGCAAGCCGACCTTAAGCTTACCAAGTAAGGGGTAGAGTTCGTTATTAATCGTCGGCTTTCGGCTTTTGTAGTAGTGAGTCAGTGCCAGATGATCCTGCATGTGTCTTCCTACAGAAGCGTTCGGCACTACCACGGGGATACCGTGTTTTTTTAGCAGCTCAGGATCACCAATACCCGACAGTTGTAGCAGTTGCGGCGAGTTAATCGCACCGCCAGAGACAATCACTTCTTTGCGAGCGGTAACATGATGCTTTGTGCCATTTTTTAAGTATTCAACGCCCGTCGCCCGCACTTGGGCATTCGAATTACTGTTGATGTCACTCGTTTCAGTATCAAACACTATCCGCGTGGTATGCGCCTCCGTACGTATTTGTAAATTTTCTCGCTTCATCGCTGGACGTAAAAAAGCGTTCGATGAAGAAGCACGCCAGCCTTTTTGAGTATTGA
>CALAJG010000300.1 GCA_937923375.1 uncultured Leucothrix sp. | reverse complement strand
CTTGCCATTAAAGTCGAAGTCACCACCGGGGTTGAGCAACATATCACTAATGCGCGCCACAGGAATAAAATCGGCCACGTCATTTTTTCCCTGGGGCAGTGATGTACCCGGGATCTTCGCGTTGTGCATGCCAATGCTATTAGTCGCGCTATAACCAAACGTTATACCACCACCGGGTAAACCGATCTGCCCCAGCATCGCAGCAATCGTGACGCCAGCCCAATAAGCCTGCTCTCCATGATGCTGTCGAGTCAATGACCAGCTTAAGGAAATCATGGTTCTTCCATTTGCCATTCGCAGCGCCAGCGATAGAATGGCCTCAGCACTCAAGCCGGTGATATCAGCCGCCCACCCTGCATCTTTTACTACGCCATCTTTCACGCCAGTCAAATAGGGAATGAATTCTTCAAAGCCGCGGGTGTAACGCTCAAGAAAATCAGTATCAGCCAAGCCTTCAGCATGCAGTATCTGCGCAATCGCAACCAGCAATGCGGCATCGGTATTAGGCCTGGGCGCTAGCCATTCTGTTCTTGAAAAGTCTTCGATATCGTTGCGAATTGGGCTGATATTGATGAGCTCAACACCCGCTTCACCTGCCTGTCTTAAGTGCTCTTTTTGTACGTGTCGCCCCACACCTCCTGAGTTAATCTGCCCATTTTTTATTGGAATACCCCCAAACGCAACCAGTAGATCCGTATTTTCAATGACCGATGGCCAGCTGGTCGACTCCACCAGCAAAGGAAACAGAGGCGCCATGATGTGAGGCAAAATAACTTCGGCAGAGGCAAAGCTGTAAGTATTTACAGATCTGGTATACCCCCCAATGCAATTCAGGAAGCGGTGAATTTGGCTTTGCGCGTGGTGGAAACGCCCTGCACTTGCCCAGCCATAGGAGCCCGCATAGATAGCACTGTTGCCAAAATCGTTCCTGACACGGTTTAACTCTCCAGCGACCAATCGCTCAGCAGTTTCCCATGAGACTGAAATGAATGGTTCAGCGCCGCGTTGATGGTTATTACTGCCCGGTCCAGATTTCAACCAACTTTCCCGGATCATTGGGGTTTTGATGCGGGATGGAGCATCTAGCACATCGATTATGCCGTTACCGATGGGAGAGCTATCATTATCTTCTTCGAAACTGTGTAAGGCTTTGACATTGCCGTCTTCAGTTTCTACACGGTATGCGCCCCAGTGGGTACTGGTTAGTGGTAAATCGATGTGCTTCATAATTTATCCCTTGTTGTAGCTTTCAAAGCTCAGTAATCACCCACTTTAGGGTCAGGGTTCTCAGTATGCCCATCAACGGCAATTACCTGTCCCGACACTCGTCTAGCCGCTTCGGAAGCTAAAAACACCGCCATATTCGCCACATCTTCTGCAGATACAAAACAACGCATCGAAGTACCAGCAGCATAAGCCTCAAAAATCGCATCGCGGGTAGTACCTTTCAGCGCTGCCTCGCGCTCCATCACACCCTCAATACGTTCACCTTCAACACAACCAGGGCAAATAGTATTGGCTCGAATGTTATATGACCCAAGCTCCATAGCAACGGTTTTCATAAAGCCTATAATGCCCCATTTAGCAGCCGCATAAGGGGCTCGATTTGGGAAGCCGTAGAGTCCAGCGGTAGAAGATGTGAACAACATACATCCCGAACTCTGCGCTTTCATAAGGGGTGTCGCATATTTTGAGAAAAGAAAGGCTCCTTCCAAATTAACTGACACGCAGCGTTGCCATTCATCTAGCGGAATTTCTTCCAGTTTTGCAGTCGGTCCTGCTATGCCAGCGTTACTGCACAAAACATCAAGGGCTCCCCATGTTTGCTCAAGCTCGTCAAACAACGTTGATACCGCTTTTTCATCAGTGACATCTAACTTAGTTTTTAGCCAGTGAGATGGGCAGTTGTCTAAGGCTGCTTGATCTATGTCAACCACCCAAACAGTATCTCCGGCAGCATCAAATGCAGTTGCCATGGCTTTGCCTAGCCCTGACGCACCTGCTGTAATTATTACTTTTTTCATGATCAACTCAACACAGTGCTTGGTAAACAGCCGCCCGCAGTTGATTGCGAACGGGATAACAACCTGAGGGTATCAGTTGCGTCATAAAAATGACGCTTATGGCCTCCTCAGGGTCAATCCAGAAACAGGTGCTAGCCATCCCTCCCCAGGCAAGTTCTCCATCGGAACAAATCACATCAGAGTGCGCGGCGTTCATTACCACCGAAAAACCTAAACTAAAACCCACGCCATCGTAGCCTGATTCGGCAAATCGGGATTGTCCCATCGATGCAATGTCTTTGTCTCCAGGTAGATGGTTTCGACTCATGTATTCGACGGTTTTACTTCCCAGTATCCGGACACCGTTATATTCGCCTTTACCCAGTATCATCTTAGTAAATATGTAGTAATCATCAATGGTTGAGACCAAGCCTCCCCCACCAGAAAGCAAACTCGGTGCGTCGAGATAACGACTTTGCTCCGGATCATCCTGCAATTTATAGCGGAGTCCATTTTCATCTGCACTTCTAAGATAGTCATAACAGGCGGCAAACCGCGCTTGCTGGTCGGGCCGCACTGAAAAACCTGTATCAGTCATGCCTAATGGGGTGAAAACATGCTCTTGCAGGTAATCATCTAACCGCTGCCCTGAGATAATCTCGATTAAATAACCCAGCACATCAGTTGAGATACTGTAATACCAGTGCGAACCCGGAGAAAACTGAAGGGGGATATCAACCAACTGCTCAGCCATTCCTTCAAGCGTGGCACCTCTAGTAAAGTTGGATATCCCCTCGCGCCGATAGATCTCATCAACCGGATGGGATTCCTGAAAACCATAGGTCAGGCCGGAGGTATGCAGAAATAGATCCTTAATCGTCATCGGGCGCTCAGGATCTATTGCTTCAAAATGAGTTGCATCACCTGATTTGAATACCTTGAGATTTTTCCATGCTGGAATGTAGCGATGTACCGGATCATCTAATAGAAATAGGCCTTGTTCGTATAACTGCATCAATGCGACAGAGGTAATCGGTTTGCTCATCGAGTAAATACGAAACAGCGTTGAACGGTCAATCGGCTTGGATCGCTCTACATCCTTCAGTCCATTTTGAAAATAAGCCACTTCCTGATTATTTTGTGAAATCAGACAGTTATATCCGGGGATTTTGCCCTCGTCCAAATAACGATCCAGCAGTACTTCTACCTTGTTCAAACGATCTATCGATAGCTTTTTTGTTTTGTCTTGCATTGATTCTTATGTCTCATATTTATATTACGCAAGCTAAACTAAATCCCGTTTAACTTCATCACTGTATTGGCGACCAAATACTTCTAAGTCATTCTCATACGCTTTTAGCTCGGCGGTAAAATAGAAAGTATGTGCGTCTGACCACATAGAGGAAGCCACTTCCGTTCTCCACATCGAGCCGTTACGTCCGCCAGTTTGCTGCCAGTGAGCAGTCACCTTGGCTGACAGTGGGTCTTCTGGGTGAATCACCCAGTTTTCCCTCATCCACCCACCCGAAATTAAACCGTGGTCTAAGTCCTTGTTCTCACCAAAATCACAAAATATTGCAGTAGTCACCAGTCCGCTTGTTTTATCAGTTTTAATCGAACGATAATAATCATCTTTTCTGAGTACTTGTTTTTTCCAAGCTGGAGACGCTTCAGGTTCCTCAAACGTCCATTCTGCGTTTTCCGCAAGAGGCCTAACAGGTATCGAAAGACTCCCCTTATGAAGAGTCAGACTGACCGCTTCTGGAGATGGCCATAACGTCGGCCAGTTAGCTGTTGATAAAGCGACGCGTAAACGATGCCCCTGAGGTAGACGATAAGCAATTTGATCGAGCGCTAAGGTTATTTCAAACGGCTCATCAACAACCATAGCCTCAGGCTTCTGGTGACCATTTCGATGCGTCAGGTTTAGCATGCAGAAGGTGATTAAAGCAGAGCTACCATCCGGCCTTAAATCAAGTAGTCGAACGGTCACATGACCATTGGGTTTATCCCCACTGATTGTCAGAATCACTCGAGGCGAGCCCACAATATCGCTAGATTCAGTCGTTACTTCGCTATCAAAACACAGTGAACGCTCATCATCAGTCGTTTGCTCAGCAGGCAGTTCATCACCAAAAGCAAACGGGAAATATTCGCCCGCTGCAAAGCCGCAGTCCTGCGGCGATGCAATCGCCAACTTAAAATCATTGCTATCGTCAGAGACTCGCAGGGTCTTGTCTCCATCAAGACTATAATCAACTAGCACAATGTCTTTAGCAGGCCAATCTTGCTCGGCAATCCAACGACCCGGCCTATCTGGCAGCCAACGTTCTGGCGCAACACTGTCCATAAGATAAGCGCGATAATCAGGATCATTGGCTACACCCGTCTCCTCACCTTTCAAATACTGATCCCACCAGCGCTTAGCTTCCTGCAAAAAACCAATCGCAGGATTTGGCCCAGCGTAGTGCGGGTATTTGTGAATCCATGGCCCCACAATACCTTTAACCGGTGATGACAAGTTTTCAACCAAATGCGAAATCGTATTACGGTAACCGTCATGCCAACCACCAATAGACAGCACAGCCGCCTTTATCGATGAATAATCCTCACAAACCGAACCATGCTCCCAATAAGCATCACGATGTTGGTGCCTTAGCCACGTCGATAAGCTAACCTCCATATTCTCCAATCGATACAGCCACATCTCGCGCCACTTATCACCTACCAATGCTTGGTCAGGCGGACGCGAAGAGTACGACAACATATTCGTCGACCAACCGAAGTTTTCACCCAGTAAGCAACCACCTTTGTAATGAATATCATCCGCAAAACGATCTACTGTAGAGCAAAGCGTAATCACCGCCTTCAAAGCATCAGGCGCTAAAGCCGCAACCTGCAAGCCATTAAAACCACCCCAAGAAATGCCCATCATCCCGACATTACCATTACACCAAGGCTGCTTAGCCGCCCACTCAATGACCTCAACAGCATCCTGCAACTCTTGCACGGTATACTCATCATCCATCAAGCCTTCACTTTCGCCATTGCCGCGCATATCTGTCCGAATACAGACATAACCATGTCCAGCGAACCAAGGGTGAGTGAACTGATCACGAACGATCGTTCCGTCGCGCTTGCGGTAAGGGAGATGCTCTAAAATTACGGGTGCAGGCTTTTGATCCGCATTAGCAGGCATCCAAACACGCGCCGAAAGCCGACAACCATCAGACATCATAATGCC
>CALAJG010000299.1 GCA_937923375.1 uncultured Leucothrix sp. | reverse complement strand
GCAGACACAAGATCGGTTTCGTGATCACATCGAAACCCAACTTCCACGATCGTTGAACGAAGTACAGTTATTTCTATCCGCAGGCGTTCTCGCGTCAGGTTTGCAAAGTCTAGTGACTATAGGCTGGTTAGAATCACCAATTAGTGAGTTCACCGGCGGAACGGCCTGTTTGTTGTTGGGATGTATGATTCTGATCGCTGCAGTGGGTATTCACCCGATTATTCAAATCGTTGGCTTTACCCCGCTTATAATGTCGAGCAACCCAAATCTCGAACTACTCGGTCTGACGTATATGTTCGGATGGGCTCTAGGCACCTGCGGTAGTCCCTTGTCGGGAGCTAATCTTGTTATGCAAGGACGGTTTGGCATTGTGGCTTGGCGTGGGGCAATGCAGAACTGGCCTTATATAGCGCTTATGTACTGCATTGCTTGTGTGATCTTATGGGTCGTTGCATGATGGTGTTGCTTAGGATTTAGTACAAACCTGAGGATTTCATAAAAGAGGTGGATGCGAATTGAGTAACTTTCTATACATACTAGCGGCGGTGCTCATGGGCGCTGCGCTCTCATTACAGCCTGCGATAAATGCAACAATGGCCCGTGTTCTCGGTAATCCTTTGCTAGCGGCAGGCATATCAATTTCAATTAGCTTAGTGGTAGTCGTCGTCCTGTGGCTAGCTTGGGGGAAAGCGGCAGGAGACTTCTCACAATTCAAGTATTTACCTTGGTGGGTGGTGATAGGCGGTGTTGTAGGCGCGATTTTTGTCGCGGGTTCAATCGTTACCGCACCAGTTTTGGGTGTCGCGTTGTTTTTTGTTTGTATGGTTGCTGGGCAGTTAATCGGGTCAACGATAATTGATCAAATCGGAGCCTTCGGGCTTGAGGTTAAACCTATCAACACCATGAAAATAGTCGGTTTAGGATTAGTCATATTGGGTGCTGGGCTGGTGCAAAACAGTAACTCTTAATCCATTTTACTGAGAATTACGCTTGTCGACTGTGCGCTTTTCTGCTGTAGGGAATTACGACAAACTAAAGTAATCATAGCTGTCATCCCTTTTCATAGGTTCTTCCACAAAGCCACACCGTGCTAATACAGACTTCGATTGCAGGTTATGATGCAAAGCGCTCGCCATAAATGATCGAAAGCCTGCTTCTTTCGCAAGTTTAAGGATTGCTAAAACCGCATTGCTCATGATCCCACTATGTTCGATTGATGCCCAATAACCGATTTCAACACCTTCTACCCGATTTCCCTCCAATTCACAGGATGCCGCTAAGCGATTGTCCTTTGTGACGATGCAGAAAACATAATGGGTGCCCTCGTTCCAACCCTGCTGAGCACGTTCTAACCAGTAACGAGCGTGCTTCGGGCTATAAGGAGCATTTGAAAATTCCTCTTTGAAAAGATTGTTATAGATGTCTGGCTGCTGGCAGATAGCGACGACTTCAGCAATCCGCTCAGGGGTGATTTCCAACGCTTTAGCTGGGATCAGGAAGTACTTTTCATTGGTAAGGTGATTAATTACCGGAACTTGAATTTTTTCAGGAAATTGGATCATTCGTTTTCCCCTCTGCGGATATTCTTAGAATTGCCAAATCCATTCTAACAGAGCGTCAAAAGAACATTACCGTCATCCTTATCAGCATTGAGCATTGCCTGAAGATTTAAATATGTGGTTGCATATTGTTGCTGTTAAAGTTAAGTTCAATAGGCATCCCTATGGATTGCCGTAGGGATGCCTTTGGGGTGTTAATTAATGGTCCTTTAGTTTTAGGGAGCTGCATTCCAAAGTAACTGTCACCTTCTATGGCAGTTAAAAGATTTACTTACACATTGGAGGAATAGAGAAATGATTCATTTGAAACAAATGAAATTACAGACTGTTGGTTTGGCCTGTGTCTTGGCCGCTTCACTTTTTAGCAGCACAGCTGTTTGGGCAGATACTGTGCGGGTTAAAATTGCGGGCACCTTACCCACCGAGCATTTCGCGCATGAAGTACTCGAAAAAATGGCTGAGAACATTGAGAATGCTGGCGTTGATCTTAAAGTTAAATACTTTCCGGCTAGCCAGTTAGGTTCAGGTGAAGAACTACTAGAAGACGCAATTCGCGGCAATATCGACATGGTTCACGCCACGGTTTATGCACAAAAAGATCCGCGTCTGGAAATAAATAGCTTACCTTTCATGGTCGGTTCCAGTGAAGAGCTGCGTAAGGTTTACGGAGACCCCAATTCAGAATACAACAAAGTCTTAAAAGAGATCCTCACGTCGTTTGGTATCGTGCCACTAGCCACGATCGGAGAAGGCTTAATTGGTATGGTTGCTTCAAAAAAACCAGCTGACTTAAAAGGCTTTGGCAATCAAAACATGAACGTCCGGGTCTGGTCGTCGAAAATTACCAAGCAAACGATGGAAGAATTGGGTTTTCAGACCACTACCATGAATTGGGCTGAAGTATTCCCTGCACTACAGGCCGGTACGATTGATGGTGCAATTTGCTGCACGGCAGAATGGGCATACAGTACGTTTGCCGTTAGTGATGTGGGCAAGTATTTCATTCCTTACAATGCCTTTATCGAAAGCACAATGATTTATGGTAATCAGAAGTTTATGGATAAACTATCAGCAGAGCAGAAAAGTGTTGTTGAAAAGTACACCGCTGAAGCAGCTGCTGAGATCGTTGATAAAGCCTGGGAAAGAAATCAGGGCTTCATTGACAAGCTGAAAGAGAAAGGCTGGGAAATTCATGAGTTTTCGGATGAAGAAATGACAGCGATCAAAGCCCGTATTCGCGAAAAAGTCTGGCCACAGGTAGGTGAAGTTGTTGGTGATGATCTGCTAAAGCGTATCTCAGAATAATCACACGCTCATTTGCATAATTAGCGTGTGAATCGTGGATTTATACGCTAGCAGGCTCCATGCCTGCGCGTACGCTAGGTGGCCTTAACTGGCCACCATTTAGTATCGGTAGACTCGACAACTGGAGAGTGAGTCAAATGACGGAAATGACTGACCATTTGGGGGAAGGGCTGGCACGTACCGTCAAGCTCCTGATTCGACTTAAATCTTATTACCTGATTTTTTCTACGCTGGTACTTGCGCTGACTTTTTTCCTCGTTGTCATTTTCCGCTATATCCTGCATATGGATCTTTTTGCCTATGAGGAATGGCTGCTCCCGATCTGCTTCTGGATGTTTTTTATGGGCAGCGCAGTAGGCACCTATCAGGACACGCACATCAAAGCCGATATACTTGAGAACTATATCCACAATGAACGCATAAAATGGTTGCGCAAAGTGTCTATCGCCGCTATCGAATTAGTCATTACCTTGTTTATCGTTTATTGGGCAACCTTAATGCTTATCGACGAGTTTGCTTCCTACCCACAGTGGCAATCCACTATTGCACTAAGAATTCCTTTTGCGATACCCCGTATCGGTATTTGGCTGGGGTTGGTGTTTATGGCTTTTTATAGTGCGTTACATCTATACGTTTACCTCAAAGTTGGGTATCAGGGGAATTCAGATGCTGATGCACAAAATGACACCTTAGTCTCAGCGGATAAGGCAGAATCATGATTATTGCCATTTCAATCCTACTCATCTGCTTACTGTTGTTCTACGGCATCTCGGTGCCGCTGGCATTTGGTGGCGTGCTGATCTTTCTTGCTATTGCAGGAGGATTTGAGGTCTCGGGTTTCATCCCTACCGGCCACTGGAAAATGAATACGGTGATTCTTCTGGTTATTCCGTTGTTCATACTTGCTGGCGACATTATGAAAAACGGCAAGATTGCTGATCCGATTGTTGGAATAGCGGAAGTACTACTGGGCAGAATTAAAGGTGGGTTGTCGGGCGCTTCTGTAGTTGCCAGCGCCATGTTTGGCGCCATTTCCGGGAGCGGCGCTGCAACGTTAACCTGCATTGGCTCGATTATGATGCCGCACCTTAAGAAAGCGAAATATCCCGAAGGGTTTTCAGCGGCTTTATTGGTTAGTGCGAGTCCCTTAGGCTTGCTTATTCCACCAAGCAGCGCCCAGTTACTCTATGCCTGGATCACGCAGCAATCGGTTCTGAAGTGTTTTTTGGCGACATTGATTCCCGGTCTTATCGTTGCGACTTTCTTGGTTGTACTGAACATGATCATGTTACGGAAAAACACCGATATTGTGCTTCCCGAACGGTCGGAATCTATGGTGCGTGCTCTGGCCAGTAAATCATTTATGGCCACTCCCGCATTAATGATGCCGCTGATTATTCTGGGGGGTATTTATGGTGGTATCATGACGCCGACCGAAGCGGCAGGTGTTGCGGTTATTTATGCTATACCCATTGGCTTTTGGGTATACAAAGGACTGACCTGGGCAATTTTTGTGGAAACACTCAAAGAGTCAGCCGTCACTATTGGCGTAGTGATGGTTATGATCTTTATGGTATTGATAGTTAGCCGGTTTCTGATTTTTGAAGATATACCGGGTATGGCAGAGGATTTGATTTTCTCTGTGTCCGATAATCCGATTGTCATCTTGCTTATGATCAATGTCGTGATGATCATTATTGGGATGATTATGGATGACTTTAGTGGTTTGATACTAAGCGCGACCTTGCTTATGCCAATTGCGCAAAGTGCGGGCATGGATCCCATACATTTTGCGGCGGTATTAGGTGTTAACTTGGGAATGGGTAATATCACACCGCCAACAGCGCCCTTGTTGTTCCTTGGTTCAAGGGTGACCAATGTGCCTGTTAATAAAATGCTAAAACCAACGCTTATTATGATTGTGTTTGCCTGGCTTCCGACACTGATGCTTACTACATTCATACCAGAAATAGCACTTTGGCTCCCTGAATTGTTCTTTGGTTAAAGAGCGATCCGTCTCAAGAGCAAATATAAGGCAGATAATGCAAAAACAGATACGTAGGAATCCGAAACGTAGAAACAAATCATCTGATCCCGGTTATAAGTCAGCCGAGGATTGGTTAAATGAAGCGAGGAAGTTTCTCACCCAAAAAGGTATTGCTGAAGTCAAAGTGGAACCCATCGCTCGCTCGCTCGGTGTCACTGCGGGCAGTTTTTACTGGCATTATCAAAATAGGCAAGAATTGCATAAAGCCCTGCTGCGGGACTGGCTACATAGTAACGTAGAGCCATTCCACAAAGCCTATCAGTATTCTGAGGATCCAAAAGATCAATACTTAGCCTTAGCCTATGTCTGGTTGCTATGCCCTGATTTTGATCCGGAGCTGGATGTTGCGATTAGGGTATGGTCAAAGTCATCAGCCCTGGTGGAAAGAACATTGCGTTTTGTTGATAACAAGAGAATCGGACTCTATCAGCATTTGTTCGAAGACATTGGCTACTCAAAACATTCCGCATTGGTACGCGCACGGACGTTCTACTATCACCAAATTGGCTACTACACGATGCGCATTGTTGATGATCTGGATCATCGTTTGAGCTTGGTGCCTTACTACGCAGAGTTATTCTTAGGGAATGATTGGCTAACTGATCTAAAGGAAGCTGATGCAATCCGTGATTTGCTGATGAAATACAAGCAATGAGGTTATGAATTAAGTGATGATTTAGGAGAATTGAAATGGAAGTAACTATCGGTATTGTTGAAGGTGCCAGCAAAGAGGAGAAGTATCAGGCACTGGTCAAGAGCATTGATTCTGTAATATCGGGCGAAAGCGACTTTATTGCCAACTTGGCTAATATCGCTTCTATGCTTAAATATGAACTCGGTTTCTTCTGGGTAGGCTTTTATCTGGTTAAAGAGGGCGAGCTGGTTTTAGGGCCTTTTCAGGGGCCAATTGCCTGTACACGAATTAAGAAAGGTAAGGGCGTTTGTGGAGAGTCTTGGGAATCGGGCAAGTCGATCGTTGTGCCAGATGTTGATGCCTTTGCAGGGCACATTGCTTGTAATTCTGCCAGTCGATCTGAGATTGTTATTCCTCTGAGGCGAGACAACGAGGTGATCGGGGTGCTGGATGTTGATAGCGATCAAGTAGATGATTTTGATGCAGTGGATCAGCGCTATCTGGAGGAAATTGTTCGTTTAATCTCGTAAACAAACAGGTCTTAGCCCAGACAATGCTAAGACCTTCTCATCTTCACTGTTTGAAGAGTTTAAAGACTAGGGTGAGTACAAAGTCAGTTGGTAACCTCAAACAAAATCTCAGGGTTAGTCATCGTCTTTATCTCCAACACATTATCATTGGTATCTTTAACGAAGAAGGTCTCTTGTTCAAACTTGGTACCTTTAAACCGGCGATATGGATTATCCAGATAGTCAATGTCGCTCGCTTCAATCCGGCGCTTTACTTCCTGAAAAACGTCTTCATCCAGATGCACACCAAAATGCGGTACACAGACGTCACCCATATCCACACTGTGGCGTTCACTGGGCTGTTTGGTTGATGTCTGATGCAAGGTTAATTCGTTACCCCAAAAATCGATATCAATCCAACGCCCTTCTTCCTGATTGCCTGTTTTGCAGCCCAGAATATCTTTGTAAAAGGTTAGTGCAGTTGCTATGTCGCCTGCCGGGATTGCTAAATGAAAAGTATTTGCCATCATTTTCTCCTGATGTTCTTGTTATCTAATACAGATTTGCTTAACTGTTGTAAGTTTAGCGAAAAAGGGCGGCAATTTTCTTGCGCATTATGTTGCTTTGAAGCGGTGGGTTAGCAGATTCTGCTATATACCTTTTTGAAGTTATGAGACTTGTATAATTAGCAGAATCTGCCAATATAAGCGCATGCTTGATAAAATTGACTATAAAATTATTGCCGAGTTGCAACAAAATGCCCGTCTCAGTAATCAAGAGCTTAGTGAGCAAATCGCATTGTCGCCTTCCCCATGCCTGCGTCGGGTGCGCCAACTGGAAGACAGTGGCATCATCAAGGGCTATACCGCTATTGTTGATCAGGAAGCCTGCGGCTTACCAGTCACTGCTTTTATATCCATTCGACTGGAAAAACAAACTGACACCAGCATTCGTCGTTTTGAACTAGGTATTGAGGAACTAGATGAAGTGATGGCATGCTATCTAATGTCTGGTACTTCGGATTATATGCTTCAAGTATTGAGTGCATCACTCAAAGATTATGAACGTTTCATACGCGATAAACTCACGCGCATTCCGGGTATCGGTACATTGGAAACACATTTTGCATTTGGCCAGGTAAAGCGCAAACGTATTTTTCCAGAGTTAACAGAGTAAATTTTACTCCTTAATGTTACATCGACAGATGCTTCAATTTTGTTAATTTTAAACCTGTAATTTTAGGAAGTAATCGTAGATTTCAGGAACATTGCCGTCGCCCATTCCTTCACCCAGTGCTGCTTGAAGGTTAGCTGAAGTACCTTCCGCAATCTGAGAGCGTGTATTCAAATCCTTAGCCATTTCTAGGAAGTACCCCAGATCTTTATTAGCATTAGCAATTGAGAAACCTAAATTGCTATCACCATCAACCGCATAATTCTTACAGAACTGCATAAAGGGTGAGTTAGAAGGGCCGGTCGACATGATGTCAAACAGCTGCTGACGATC
>CALAJG010000298.1 GCA_937923375.1 uncultured Leucothrix sp. | reverse complement strand
TCGATTACTTCGCTAATCACATCCGGTATTTCACCAATAGATTCACGCGTGGCAATCGAACGCATATAAATGTTTTCATGCTGATTCGCATTCATCCTGATGCGATCACCTAGCAGTGCGCCACCGGTTTTACGACGGGTTGGGTCTACCGCAATAATGGCGATTTTTAGTTGATCATTTTGGCCTAATCTGAAACGTCGAATCAGTTCATCAGTCAGGGAAGATTTACCCGATCCACCCGTACCCGTGATGCCTAAAACTGGAACGGCGCGTTCCTGACTTTCTGCTGCCGTTGCAATATTCTCGCGCATGGCGCGGTTTAAAGTGTTATTTTCCAAAGCAGTAATCGTTTGGGAGAGGGCGCGCCAATCGCCATTCACTAGCGGTTCAATGGTGTCCGGAGCTTTAGCACCTGGGTCATAATCGCAACGATCAATCATGTCCTGTATCATTCCCTGCAGACCCAAATTCTGGCCGTCTTCAGGGGAATAGAGTCGGGTGACGCCATAGTCATGGAGTTCTTGGATTTCAGCAGGGATGATTACGCCGCCACCGCCGCCAAAGATCCGAATATCCTCGCCACCTTTTTCTTTTAACATATCGACCATGTACATCAAGTACTCAACATGACCGCCTTGATAAGAGCTAATTGCAATGGCGTGGGCATCCTCTTGTATTGCGGCATCGACTATCTCGGCCACTGATCGGTTATGTCCCAGATGAATGACTTCTGCACCGCTGGATTGTAGGATGCGGCGCATAATATTGATTGCAGCATCGTGACCATCATATAGACTGGCGGCTGTGACGAATCGAACGGGCCGCTCGTTAAGTTTAGTCTTGACGTGTTGTTTGCTGTTAGGCTTTGTCATTTCGATCATCCGGTCTGAAGTAGGCTGTTTGATAGGTGGATCAAACATAGCTTGCGTTTACGTAAACGTCAACCTTAAAACTACGTTAAGTTTTAATGATTATTGCAGAGTCCTATCCTAAATACTTGGAAATCCTTAATGCCAAACAAAACCTATACCATCTCAGACTTATCTAAAGAATTTGATGTGACGACGCGTGCAATAAGACTATATGAAGAGTCTGGATTGCTAGCGCCGGAGCGTGATGGCAGCAAGCGTATTTATCAGGAACGAGACAGGGTGCGACTTCAGCTTATACTCCGTGGTAAACGCATCGGCTTTACACTGGCTCAAGTCAAAGAAATGTTCGATTTGTATGACTCCAAACCGGTCGAGGGTGAGAAGAAACAAATCATCTATTTACTCGATATTATGGAGCAGCGACTGGAAATACTGAGGCTACAAAGGGAAGAACTTGAGCTGGCGGTGGTTGATATTGAGAGTGTCTGCGAGCGTGCCAAAGAGACGCTCGCAGAACTTGAAAACACAGCGAATCAGTAAAGGCCTTAAGTTGGTGAGCATCCATATGATTTTCATTTTTAGCTATTAAGTTAATGTCCGCTGATCTGAATATACATTTCAAAAGTTGGTATCATTAAGATTGAGCACACGCTTGGAGATGATTTATTGACCAATTTGATATTAAAAATATTAGTGAAGATGTCACACTTGTCCTTAAAATAAAGGTACTTAAACAATGCCCGATCCTCATGCTATAGCCGTACTGGCTTTAACATTCGTCGCATTACTATTATTTACTCGAGAAAAAATTCTGCTGCAAACCTCTGCACTCATCGTGCTGTGTTTATTGGTATTCGGCTTTTCGGTGTTTCCTTATCACTATGAAATCGACGGTGAGCGGAAACTGTTTAAAACGGTCAATTTCTTTCAGGGTTTTGGTCACGAAGCGTTAATTTCTGTTTGCGCGTTAATGATTGTTGGAACGGGCCTCGTAAAGACTGGCGCACTGGAACCTATCGGTCATCTGCTATCACGCATGTGGAAACATAGTCCTTCCGTTTCATTACTAACCACGTTGCTGATTGCCGCTGGTTTAAGTGCGTTTATCAATAATACCCCGATTGTTGTGTTGCTGATTCCAATACTAGTCAGCGTTGCGTTGCATACTCAGTCCAACCCTTCCGCACTGCTCATGCCGATGGGATTTGCCAGTTTGATCGGTGGCATGGGCACAACGATTGGCACCTCGACCAACCTGCTGGTGGTGAGCGTGGCTAATGATTTGGGTTTACCCAAGATGGAGGTGTTTGATTTTTTCATACCGGCCTTAATGGGGTCGGTCGTTGGTCTGTGTTTTTTGTGGCTGATAGCGCCGCGTATCCTGCCAACACGTGATTTGCCACTTACGGATGCCAGTAGTCGCGTTTATACTGCGCAGCTGTTAGTCACTGAGGAAAGCAGTGCGGTTGGAAAAACATTGGAAGAGCTAATCAACGCAACCAAAGGCCAGCTGCAGGTTGATAAAATACGCCGCAGCGAGACCTCATTTGTCGTGCCCTTGCCAGATGTGATTATCCGGGTTGGGGACAAGATTTTGGTTCACGATACGCCTGAGCAGCTGAGGCTGTATGAAGCGGCGACTGACACCGTACTGTACGCCAAAAATGAACGAGTCGATGATGAGCATCCATTAAAGAATGATGATCAGGCGGTAATTGAAATTATTATTGACCAACGTTCCCCACTGTTGGGCAAAACCTTGCAGTCCACTCGGTTTATTGAAAACTATAAGATGATTGCATTGGCAGTGCATCGGGGTGGCGGTAAAGTTCGGGAAATGCCGCGAGGGTTAGGTTATTTACGCTTACAGCTTGGTGATATTTTACTGGCCCAGGGAAGTCGTGATGACATCGACACATTGAAATTGGAACACGAATTTTTGATCCTGGACAGTAATATTGAACTGCCTCAGTCTAAGAAAGCGCCCTTGGCGATTTTAATTATGTTTATGGTCATCGCACTGGCGGCGATTGGTTTAATGCCGATAGCGGTGAGTTCGGTAATCGGCGTGTTGCTCATGTTGCTGGCGGGATGCCTGAATTGGAATGATATTGCGCGTTCGCTTAATACTCCAGTGATTATGATTGTAGTATCCAGTCTAGCGCTGGGGCAGGCCATGACGATCACCGGAGCCAGTGAATTTGTCGCCAATGGCTTTGTCACAGCCACTGCTGGCGCATCTGGACCCATGATTTTGAGCGGCCTAATCCTGTTGATGGCGATCTTCACCAATGTGGTATCTAACAATGCTGCGGCGGTTATTGGTACTCCCATTGCAGTGAGTATTGCCAATAGCCTAGGCCTCAACCCAGAGCCTTTCGTTTTGGCCGTTTTATTCGGTGCGAATATGAGCTATGCGACACCAATGGCCTATAAAACGAATCTGCTCATTATGAGTGCGGGTAACTATACTTTCACAGATTTTCTGCGTGTAGGCATCCCGTTAACGCTCATTATGTGGCTTTCTTACAGCGTGATTCTACCGCTTATGTATCCCTTGTCGTTAGTGCCTGCCTAGCGCCAGCTGTAAAATATCCTACCATCTGTCTCCACAGCTCTTGAAATAGGGTTGTAGAGACAGAATCATCTTAGGATCAGCACGCCTTGTGCGCAATAGGATGGTTTAAATGCCAGACGTTTCTACGATTTTAATGATCACGATTGTCATCGGTGCCATTGCCGCGTTTGCCTGGCCACGTTACCAGTTAAGCCGCGCCGTCGAGGAGCCGTTTCCAGAGGCATGGCGCAAAACGCTCAGGAAAAATTTCCCAGTGTTTCGCCGCATGCCTACGGACTTACAGCTGCAGCTTAAAACCCGCATCAAACAGTTTATTCATGAAAAAGAGTTCATTGGCTGTGCTGGTCTTGAGATTACCGATGAAATTCGCGTTACCGTGTCCGCTTCGGCCTGTATGCTGCTGCTCAATCGCGACAGCGATATCATGTCTGATCTGAAATATATTCTTATCTATCCCGATGCGTTTTTAGTTAAACGTGAGTCATTAAATCCTGAAGGTTTACCGGTAGAGCACCGCCATGGCGTTCTAGGCGAGTCTTGGGACAATGGAAAAGTGATCTTGTCATGGGACGATGTACTCAAAGGCAATAAAGACTTTAATGACGGCGCCAATGTGGCGATCCATGAGTTTGCGCATCAGTTAGATCATGCCTCAGGCGCGACCAATGGCGCCCCGTTTCTAGGGGATGCTGTTCGCTCTAAGCGCTGGGCTAATGTGCTGACAGAAGAGTATGAAAGCCTACGCCAAGCGGCTTATCGTGGGGATGAAACCTTGATTGATAAGTATGGAACGACTAATCCTGCTGAGTTTTTTGCGGTAGTCACGGAGACGTTTTTTGAAATGCCGAAGCAAATGCAAGCAGAACACCCAGCGTTGTTTACGGAACTCAAGGCCTATTACAAGGTTGATCCTAGCGACTGGATTTCTTAAGCTTTACTTGGTTTTCAAAAAGGCTTCCTGCTCAAGTCCCTTTGAAGTGCTCTGTAATAGCTTATGAATGCCAATGAGATTTTCCTTTTGCGCAGACTCAGCTAATGTTTCAAGCTTCTTCAGTAAGCTTCCGTGTTGGGCTATTTGTTTTTGGTGCAGTTCAGGGGTTCCATATTCATCAATGAATTGATGCGTTAGACGAGTTGGGAAAAAAATTTCAGCAAACGAGCAGCGCTCTAGTATCCGAGCATATTCCAAGAGGCCGAAATAATCATAATCGCCAAAATGAAGTAGGCTATGTCCAGCTTCCTGCCACAGTTGCAATTGATCCAGCAGCAGCGTTGACATTTTGCCAGCTGTGTAAATGGCAAGATCCCACTCTAGATCCGTTATCTTTTTTAGTTCTGTAAATACCGTGGGGTTTTCAACGGTGATAATTCTACAATTGTCGGAAAGCAATGTGATTTTTTGTTCTTCCGATATTTTAAGGCTGAGAAATGCACTATCTGAATTTCCTGGTTGATAAGGTTCCTTATTTATCATCAACCCAACATTGCCACGCAGCATCACAAGATCGAAACCGAGTGCTGTAAGTGTTTTACTGTCACCTCGGGTCAGCACACCAAAAGTACGATTTGCACTGTCGCTATCTTCTGGTTTGATTAATCCGCTGGGAAAATTCGCATCGATAAAACTCTGCAACTTATCGGGGTGCAGTAATCGATAGCAATTCCCGCCACCGCTACGCTGCTTTTTTACAATGCCAGCATTATCTAGCCTGGCAAACTGCAATTTAGTATCCGGGCTGCCACGGTCAACGCTAGACGCTGAAATACGGCCTTTTTCGACTAAATCCGCAAATAATTTTGCCGTTTTTGAAATGTAATGTGACATAGCGAAATCCAGTTAATCACAAAGTAGCAAAATGCTCGATATCACTATTAACTGAAAAGGGGTTAACTAATCCGCTCAAAGGTCGGTTGCACTAGCAGCAGCCTTCCCGAGTCAGGAGCTTTTCTTCGAACCTCAAGCTTACCATGTTGATTATTATCCAACTGATACAGTCGTTTACAAATCCCGCTACCCTTAGGACTGGCAAAGATCGGAATTAGGCCCAGCTTCAACGCAATGTCATGAATGTTCTGCGCATTAGCGTCATCCAGGCTATCAATTTCATCCACATAAAATGGCAGTCGAATGGTGTCACCAATATTCTTTTTACCAGACACTGCCTGATTTATCATCGAGATGAAAATAATGGTTTTAACCGTGATCGATGTCCCATTACTTTCCAGATCCAGACTTTGGTATTGCTTTTGTTGATCGTGCGTATCAACGACCTCAAGCACTAAATCATATAGATCCGCCACGGTTATATTTACCTTTTCCAACAGCGGTTTGATGGATTTTAACAAATCGTCAATCGAAGACTCATCCAAACCTCCAAACAATGGCAAGTCATGTTCTTTCCACTCGCGGATTTTAAGAATACGACGATACCATTCGTTGCGACCAATTATGATTTTAATCGACTTCAAGTTGGAAATGGTTTGTCTGGCGAGCAAGCGATTTAGGTCTGCCAGATAGCTATCAATCGCATCCACGCTATCGATAATGCCGCGACAGTGTGCTGCAAAACTAGTGAATATACGCTTCCACTCGTCATTAATGCCTTTTTCTTGTTCTGGAATTGCCTCAAGTAAACGGTTCAAATGTTTAATAGCATCTGTGTCATTTAAATCGGTCAAGTCAATAAAGCGGCTACGCAGGCGAGCAAGATTCTGAACCATGGTTTGTTCTTCAGTGGCCAGAGCCTCATGCTGTTCGCGATAAGCATCGTAAAGCGTTTCGAAGGTAAGCGTGTCGTAATTCACTTCAACTGGGTTCCAATCTTCCTGCGGGGGATGCGTTTCTATCCAACGCTTTTGTCCTTTTAGGACTTCAATCGCTTGCTTTGTTGTAGTAATTTTCTCGGCGTAGGCTTTGACTTTTTGACGTAGCTCATGAGCTTTTTCATCTAACTCAGCCATTTCTTGGCGGTGTTGTAAAATGCTGGCAGCGGTGACTTCACTTTCCTCAATCCAAGCTTGATACTCAGCCTCGCCATCTGTCCATTTCTGATATTTCTTTATAGCTGTCTCTGTAACTTCAATCTGATGCTTGGTTTCATCCAACTTTTCTTTTAATGAAGCGTGTTCGTTGATGGCATCAATTTTTGTACGGAGCACCTCTGCCTCTGTGCTCAGCTTAACGACAAGTTTCTCAAGAAAATCAGGATTGCCCATTTGTTGTAATCCAGCGGTCGATACTGAAGACAAATTTAGTGTCAGGCCAGGCAAGGTAAACGCAGCGGCCTTATTGCCTTTTAGTGACTTTTCGAGAAACGATTTAAGCGCTTTAGCATCGCTAAGCTCAAACTGTTTGCCACTAATTAACGTCCAAATTTCCTCATTACTAAGCTGATAAAGCAAGGCCAGTTCTGGATCTGATAATTGCTTTTTCAACTGAACAAACAAAGTGCTGGATAAGTTATTCAGCTGAGACTGCGTTTTAGTGAGCTTCTCTTCCTTAAACTGCAGGCTTTTTTCGAGCTCACCTAAATCCTCATTGCGTACATTAAATAACTGACCCTGCAATTCATCTCGCTGCGCTTCGAGATTAATCAGCTTCTGCTGCTCCACCTCAATCACTATCTGTTGGCATTCACGGCCTAGTTGTTCGTACTGCTGGATATTATTGTTGATAACCCCGATACGCTGGTCTAAGCCACTGATAGTGTTTTGCTTGTCTTCTTTCACATGCCGCAGCTCGGGAAGCTTTTCTTTATCGCGTTCCTGCATTGACAGCTGCGTATCGAGAGCCTCCTGCAGCTGTTCGTCTTCACTCACATACAGGCCACTGGCTTTGAGATTGTAACTAACCAG
>CALAJG010000297.1 GCA_937923375.1 uncultured Leucothrix sp. | reverse complement strand
CCGTGCGTGTAATCTAATCAAACCAGATTTAGACAAAGCCGCACTTGTTGCGGCTTTTTTTATGTCTGAGATTTGGTAATCGTTGGTACGTAGCTGATGTGGCAGGCATCCGTTTTCGGAGTGTCGCAGGTTCAAATCCTGCCGTACCAATACTTTATAACCGATCCTATTTACGACGACTCAACCTTCTGCAAAGCCACTGCATTCATGCAGTAACGCAGACCGCTAGGTTCTGGGCCATCAGGAAATACATGACCAAGATGAGCATCGCAGTTGTTACACTTCGCCTCGATACGCACGCTCGCCAGGCTAGCATCGGCATGATAAGACACATCATTTTCATCAACAGGCTGGGTGAATGAAGGCCAGCCTGTGCCAGACTCAAATTTCTCACGGGCATCAAACAGCGTAGTATTACAACAGACACAGCTGTAAAGGCTTGGCTCAAATAGGCTGCACATTTCGGAGCTAAACGGCCGTTCTGTCCCAGCTTTGCGCGTAACAATAAAGGCCTCTTCACTGAGTTGTTTCTGCCATTCGGCTTCCGTTTTAGCGATCTTATTGCGTGGTGTTGGATTGCCGTTTCTGGCAAAAGCGACAATGTCATCCCATTTTAACATGATGCGTTCCTGAGCTTCGGTGGTTTATTGTGAGTTTAGGATACACCCAAACGCTTCTATCGCCTCATGAAAGTGTCTACCAAAATGATTAATGACTAAAAATTAGACTGATTTTGACTTGCCAGTCCAGGAGTTGCCTTTTACTATACTATTCAATGTTCAGCTGCCGTTCAGATTTGCATTCCCCCATTGCATATCGACGTCAAATTTTGCAAGTCACTTTTCAGAACTTCATCGTTCACAAGCGCTTGTGTCATTTTTAGTGTCAACAGGTACCCGGTTTGGAAGTCATTTCACTAGTCATCGGTATTGCAGGGTTTTTATTCGGACTGTTCATGTACCTGAAGAATAGATCGTCGCAAGAGATGACGGTAATCTACTCTAATAAAATCTTAGAAGCGAAAAGTGGCCAAGGCGTCGAGATGATGTACCTCGGAGAACCGGTTACAGACTTGGTTCAATACGATGTCACCGTGTTCAACAGCGGTAGTAAAGAGATTCGCTTAAGCGATTTTAAGTCTGGGTTGCAGCTAGCGTTTAAGGATTTGGGAATCGTCTCGCAAACGCCTGGGTTCAGTACTGAAGGTGTTAAGCCTGAATACAAGGTTAGCCCTGAGAGTATAGACATAGCATTCGAGTTTATGCGGCCTAATGACCACATGACATTCGAGGTGCTCGCCGGTGGTCGCAGCGGTAAACTAACGCCGCCCGTTTGCGATGCGACACTAAGTAATGACCGCATTGTTAAAATCCATCAACAGGCTTTTGATGAGGTGTCGCGTAACAGTAAATACGACGGTTTAGTCAAACAATTAGGCGTGGCATTTGTTTCCTTGTGCCTGGGTATCATATTGTTTGGCGTTTCGTTCTTTAGTAAGTACCGAGAGTATTTTGCAGGCAAAGAGCTGGCAATGCGAGAGCAGTTGGCGGTATTACTGAGTGTAGAATCTCTGCCGTGGTTTTTCTTATTTGTAGTCTCTATGATATTACTGTTTTTTGCCTATGAGTCTGCAAAAGTCATCGCGCCTAAATTTCGTCGTTATAAATTCGAACAACTAATTCAAAATAGGGAATAATAGATTCAACTGAGATCAAGCGGGATTGATATGTTTAACCGTCATAATTTTCATAAAAGTTTGGCAGAGTTAGGTGTCCGGGATGCGGGAAATATTTTCTCTCAGTTAGCAGCTGCCTATGGTGAGAACACCCGCTTTTATCATACCGATAAACATGTATCTGAATGTTTAAAGCATTTTTTAGCATATCGAGAACTGGCAGAAAATCCTGCTGAGGTTGAAGTTGCCATCTGGTTCCACGATGCGATCTACGACACCACGAAGTCAGATAATGAAAAGCAAAGTGCTGATTGGGCAATGCACTATCTGACAGATGCTTCAGTTAATCCTGGTGCTGTAGAACGCATTGTTGAAATGATTATAGCCACCAAAACTCACCAGTCACAAACGGCGGACTCGGCTTTAATGGTTGATATAGATCTTGGGATTTTGGGTGCTACCACTGATGCCTTCGAAGCCTACGATGCTGCCATTCGTAAGGAATTTCATTGGGTTCCTACTGTCCAATATTGCATGGGCCGAGCCCAAGTGTTGTCATCATTTTTAGAACGCGAGGCGATTTACCAAACCCCGGCCATGCGTGATCTCTATGAAAAGCAGGCCAGAGAAAACCTCTCGCGAAAGATTAAAGAATTAACAATAACCTAGCCAACCAGTTAACCAATAATGGTTTGAAGCAATTGTGAAAGTGATCACCGTCTTTAACTATTGCCTGAGTTGCCCAATCAGCTTGTGAGGTAAGCCAATGATAAGTTTTAGAGCAGAAAAACAATCAAGTCGTCCATCAAACAATTTACCGAGCAATCTTGGTAACGGTCATATTGAAACCTTAATCCCTTACTTATTCAGGCCGACCAAAACGCAGCCGTATCAACGTGAACGTATCGATACGCCTGATGATGACTTTCTCGATCTCGATTGGGTAAAAAATGGAAATAAGCAGCTAGTCATCGTCTCTCATGGCTTAGAGTCCAGCTCGCAGGCCAAGTACGTGCAGGGGGTCGCCGATCATTTAAAGCAGCACGGTTTTGATATTCTGGCGTGGAACTATCGTGGCTGCTCGGGCGAGTTAAACCGTACCATCAAGTACTATCACTCCGGTGCCAGTTACGACTTAGCCACGGTTGTTGACCACGTCTTGAAGTCCACACACTATGAAACAATTTATTTGGTGGGTTTTAGCTTAGGTGGCAACCTGACTCTTAAATATATCGGTGAAGAATCCCGGAAGCTTGATAAAAAAATAAAAGCTGCCTGCGCATTCTCTACACCTTGTTATTTAAAGACCGCAAGTTATGAGTTGGCGACCGGTTTTAACAAACTTTACACGCAAAACTTTGTAAGCACGCTAAGACAAAAAGTTTACGATAAGGAAGAAATGTTCAAAGAGCAGGGATTCGATACGTCAGTTGTTAAAAAACTGAAAGACCTTCCTTCATTTGATGACTTTTTCACTGCACCATTGCAGGGTTATAAAAATGCAGATGACTATTACGAGCAGTGCAGTTCAAAGCATTTCCTCAAGGATATTAAGGTGCCTACGTTAATCGTTAATGCTGCCAATGATCCGTTTCTTTCGAAAGAGTGCTACCCCTACGAAGAAGCCGAAAGTAATCCCTTTGTTGATTTGGAAGTACCGGAACATGGCGGTCACGTGGGTTTCTATCAGCACTCAAAAGGTAACGTCATGTGGTCCGAAGATCGCATCCTTAGCTTCTTGCAAGGCCAGCAGTAATTTATTGGTCGATACAATTAGCCATGATTGATCCTTACAGGTTGTCGCTATCAAGTTTAAGTTTAAATCCTTCGTGACTGGCTTTAAATCCTAAGCTCTCATAGAAGCGAATCGCATGAGTACGTTGTTTATCAGAAGTGAGCTGTACGATATGGCATTGTCTTTCTTTGGCCCGCTCAATGGCCCATTGAAAAAATTTCGTACCCAGACCCTTGCCGCGAAATTCTTCCTTGATTCTCACGCCTTCAATCAAGCAGCGCCAAGAGC
>CALAJG010000296.1 GCA_937923375.1 uncultured Leucothrix sp. | reverse complement strand
TACAGCGACACCGATCTATCGCACACAGCCTTCCCATTTAGTACCTCGCAAGATATTAACCTCGGCCCCGTTGCAGTACGTGCACAACGTATCAGCTATAACGGCGAATGCGGCTGGGAAGTGTTTGTTGACGCCTCTTTTGCGCCCTATCTCTTCGAAATGCTGATGTCGGGCAAAAAAGCTGCCGCGCCAATGCTGGTAGGTTTTCATGCGGGTGAATCACTGCGTACTGAGAAGGCGTATCGCCATTGGGGGCATGACATTGGCTATACAGATACCCCGACGGAAAGCGGACTTATGTTCGCTAGCAAGCTGGACAAGCCGGGTGGTTTTATTGGCTCTGAAGCGTTGCAACAGCGAATTGCGGAAGGTAGCAATCGCTTGTTGCTACAGTTTTTGTTAGAACGGAATGAGAAGTTCTTATATCACAATGAACCAATCTTTTTGAATGGTGAGCTTGCCGGGTCAATTACCACGGGGACGTATGGACACACGTTGGGTGCGCCGGTTGGGTTGGGTTGGGTTACGATGCCAGAGGAACTGAATAGCGATGCGCATAAAGAACAGCGCTGGGAAATACTGGTAGCAGGTGAAATGGTTAGCGCTCAGGCCAGCTTGCAACCGCTTTATGATCCACAAAACACAAGGCTTAGGTCGTAAGTCTTAAGAGTACTGTGAGCTGCAAAGTGAAACAGAGGAGGAATAATCATGCCAACATTAACCACAGAACAGCTGGGAACTTTCAGAAGCACAGGCTTCCTCCTATTGGAAAACGCCATCGCTCCAGGCATGCTTCGTAAACTACGAAACGATTTTGAGCAGTGGAAAGAAGAAAGTCGGCAGCAGGAACAAGCCTACGGTACAAGCTTCGATGGTCGACCACGATTTGATCTTGAACCGGGGCACAGCGCAGACAAACCTGCACTACGACGTATCGCCTCGCCCGTAGAAATCTCTGAGCCCTATCTTGCTGCCATGCGCGATAACCGTGCATTAGATGCATTGGAAGATATCCTTGGTCCAAACATCAAGTTTGAAAATTCTAAGATAAACTCTAAACAACCCGGCGCTGCCACCACTGTGAAATACCATCAGGACTTTGCTTTTGAGGCACATAGCAATGATGACATGGTGACAGTGTTGTTTTTTATCGATGACGTGACACCAGACAACGGCCCGTTAAAAGTGGTTCCCGGCTCGCACACTGGCCCGATTTACGAGCATTGGCATAACGGATTATTTACTGGTGCGGTTAGTGATGAGATTGCTGAAGAGATGAAAGCAAAAGCAGTACCGTGTTATGGCAAAGCAGGCTCTGCTTGTTTGATGCATACGCGCGTGGTGCATGGTTCAGAGCCTAACTTGTCTGACGGGCCGCGCACGCTGTTTATTTGTTCTTACACCGCGGAAGACTCCTACCCACTGCACGCCAACCACATACCAAGCAAATACATGTATGAGGTGGTGCGCGGTGAAGCGACTGGGCGAGTGCGCTGTAGTGCTTATGATATGGCGATACCAGAAATGCCAACTGGGGCATCGTTTTTTGAGCAACAGGCGGCGGTCGCATAGGTTAACTTTCTGGAATATACTCAAACGAAAGCTTTTAACCAGAGGACTAGCATGCAATACGCGCCCAACAAAGAAGATTGCCCATTACCCTTCTCGCCTTTTAAAAGCTGTACTGTACCCCGCCCCATTGGCTGGCTGTCAACCATCAGTAGCGACGGCATACATAACCTAGCGCCTTACAGTCAGTGGCAAAATCTCACGTTTGATCCACCAATGGTCATGTTTGCTGCGAATCAATATCCAGATGGCCGGCGCAAAGACTCCGTCATCAATGCCGAACAGACTGGCTGGTTTGTCTGGAACATGGCGACTTGGGACCTGCGTGAGGCTGTGAATAAATCCGCAATGGCAGTGGCATCTGATGTTGATGAGTTTGAATTAGCGGGCGTCACTAAAGCAGATTGCATAAATGCACCAGGTGCAAGAGTGGCAGAAAGCCCCTGCCATTTTGAATGCTCCTATATTTCCACTCACCGGCTAGAGGGTAACAGTAACGCTGGGTGGGTTGATATTGTATTCGGAAAGGTTGAACGAATTCATGTAGCTGACAGTGCGATCACGGCTGAAGGCAAGCTTGATATCCCAGGTATTAAGCCGATTGCGCGTATGGGATATTATGATTACACCTGCATTCAGGATGTTTTCGAGATGAGAATTCCAGGCGCTTCGGGAGAGGCGGAGGATGGGCTTGAGGGTAAGGCATAATAATTGGTATCAGCGTTAAGCAGCGCCACTCCATAAAATAAGCAAGTCACGTAGTAGATTTCAATAGGGCAGTAGCAAGATTCACAAAACCACCAGAATACATGGCACAAGCCTGTTCCCGATCAGTTGCTGTGGCTATTCGCATCGCATAGCTATCAAGCGCACCAGACAAAAAATCAGTGACTAATAATGCTCGTGAAGGGTCGCCAACGATACCCTTTACACCCTCATGCAGTGCCTTATAAGCCGTTTCAGCATCCCGTGATTGACAATACTCGACTCCTAACACATTGGGCGCATCAATCAACATAATTCGGGCAAAGGTTGGATCCGTAAACACATTAAGGTAAGCCACACAGCCTTCAATAAGATCCTGAGATGCACTCTTCCCTACATAAGGATATTCCGCGATGCGTTGTCCAACCTTTTGCGCAAGATCATCATAAACAGCACGGAACAAACTCATCTTGTCAGGAAAATGATGATACAGCGAACCACGAGAGCTATTGGCCGCCTTGATCACCATATTAGTAGAAGCTTCATGATAACCGTGCTCAACAAAGCAAGCAGTCGCCACCATTAGCAAGTGTGCTCTGGTGCGTTCAAGATTCTCTTTATTTGATCCTATCGGTTTAGCCATATCAAAAGTGTATTGACATATAGACAGGTTGTCTATAAATTATTTACAGACAGTCTGTCTGTAAAATTACATTGGAGAATATTATGCAAGTGAATAGCTACTATCCCGTACTTTGCGTCGATAATTTAGATGAGGTATCTGCGTTTTATCAAACACACTTTGGTTTTGAGCCTGCGTTTGAAAACGACTGGTACACGCATCTGACTTTGCAAGGAAATGAAGCGGTTAATATCGCTTTGGTTCGTCATGATCACGAAAGCGTGCCAGAGGCCTTTCAACGGAAAGTGGATGGCATGTTACTCAATTTTGAGATAGAAGATGTCGATGCGCTTTACCAGACCTTTAAAGAAAAAGGCCTCAATTTCTTACTGGATATACGAGATGAAGACTGGGGACAGCGGCACTTTATCGTGACCGACCCAGCTGGCGTGATGGTCGATGTGATTAAATTGATTGAACCATCAGAGGCGTTTAAGCAGCACTAT
>CALAJG010000295.1 GCA_937923375.1 uncultured Leucothrix sp. | reverse complement strand
GTCAGTAAGCACAGACAAACAGGCCGCACCACTAGATTCGTAGCTTGTGGCAATTTCAGAGGGAACAAAATGTTCCCTGATTACGCCTTTGCTGGGTGATGCCTTTTTTACTTCGGCAATGACAGCAGATTGATTGTCAGCGAGCTTATCCCGCATCGCTTGCACAAACGGGCGAATGGGGTCAGCGCCCAAAGCGGCTTTCATGACGTCTTCATTAGATTTTAACTGCTGCCGACTACGAACTTCCTGAACTTTATGACTAATAATTTTCTTCAGGATGTCTGGGACATTGCTGGCTGCTGACTCAATCATGCGGATGTTTTCTCTATTAATGCGTTTAGTTTGTTGAGCGCCAAACCGCTTTCTATGACTTCAACAGCCCGTTTGATACCGTTTTCAAGCGTATCGGTAAGGTTAGCGGCATAAATCGCTGCACCTGCATTCAGAGACACGATATCGCGAGCAGGACCGGCGACATTACTAAGTACACCTTTCAACATTTCCAGACTTTGTTGTGAATTCTCCACCGTGATTCCACCTAGAGACTGGCTGCTAAAACCAAAGTCCTCTGGTTTAATAGTGTACTCAGTTATCTCACCATTTTTCAGTTCTGCAATTCGCGTAGAGCCGGCAATGCTGATTTCATCAAGACCATCATCAGCATGGACTACTAAGACATGGTTGCTGCCTAACTGTTTTAATACTTCGGCAATAGGCCTGACTAAATCTGGACTAAACACACCTAGTAACTGATTAGGAGCACCTGCAGGATTTGTTAGTGGGCCAAGTACATTAAATACGGTACGCACCGCCATTTCCTTGCGAGGGCCAATCGCATGCTTCATTGCACTGTGGTGCATAGGGGCAAACATAAAGCCAACGCCTAGCTCTTCTACACAGGCTTTAACTTCATCAGGGCCAACGTTTAAATTTACGCCAGCCGCCTCCAATACATCAGCAGCACCTGACTTACTGGAAACAGAACGGTTACCGTGTTTGGCAACATGCCCACCGGCTGCGGCCACCACAAAGCAGCTTGCTGTTGAAATATTAAAGGTGCTACTGCCATCACCCCCGGTTCCAACGATATCTATTAAATTATCAGCATTGATTACAACAGGAGTTGCCAGATTCCGCATCACTTGAGCGGCAGCGGTTATTTCATCGACAGTTTCACCCTTCACACGCAGCGCAATAAGGAAACCACCAATCTGGGCATCGGTTGCAACGCCGGTCATGACCTCGTTCATTACATCGGTCATTTCTTGTGAGTTGAGTGACTCATTGTCGAGCAGCTTAGCAATGGCTTGTTTAATATTCATATTGCTTCTGGTGGGTAGAGAAATCAAATGCGCATGTTAGCATGCGACTCTTATTCATTACAGTATTCAGGTTACGATGTACTTTAAACCGAGCGAATTTCCAGGAGGGTATGAACGCCAATGTTTGCGGCGCATTAACAGAGCTGAACTGTTTCCTGAGCTTACTGCCGATCCTGCTGCATTGTTGCTTGAAGCGGTAAGAAAAGACAGGGCGTTTGAAACTGTTTTTTCAAGTCAGTTCGAGGCGATTTTAACGCGCGCAGCGGCATTAAAACCTACAGAAGAAACGGAGGTTGTGTTGGCAGTCAAAGCTGAGTTAAACCGTTTGTATACGGTGAGTTGTAGTCTATGCGGTGAGCAATCCATGGTTCAGCAAGGCTTGCAGCGTTTGATTGATCTCACCATGCAATCGGTGAAACGTGCAGCAGTTGACGACGCTGTTGCGATGAAAGAACTTCAACAGGAACAAGAGGCACGTACTTTACATTGCAAACTATTGAAATGTGATTTAGTGGCTGATTTGCTAAATAGTCATTCTGGAGTAGGGAGTGGACAAGGGATTGCATCATTCATTCCCCCAGAGGAATTACTTCCAACGTTACTCAGTGCTGATAAAGCCGTTTTGGCAGAAGTGGTTCAATTGTTTGATCGGCAGCAAGTCTCTGAAATTACTGAACAAGCGGCTGCTTTATTAGAAAACCTAAAAATCCCTGAGGCTATTGAGAATCTTGAATTCATCAAAGGTTATGGCGTTTACTTAGAGACTCATCGTCAATAGACGAGCCTGCAAAGGCTAAGGCTGCGATTTGAGGCTTTTGAAAATTAGCTCAAATGAGCCTTCGAATTCTGAAACCACGTCATTGTTGACTTGGTTTATGAGAAAGGTGGCAAATTTATCTGAATCTTTACGGAAGTACTCGCGATAGTCGCTGGTCACAACGCCACCGATACTGTCCGGTACCCTTTCAACAACCCATTCATAAGACTTGCCTTCCAAATCGCGACTTATGATCATAAATTCGGGCTGGGCTACCACTGTTGGGCTTGCTTCACTAACTTCACCCTCAGCCAAAACAGGGACTACCTGAGTTTCTTCAGAATAACTGGTGGAGAATTCTTCCAGAGTGGGCGCTTTATCGAGTGGATACTGTTGGATAATGGAAACCGAATCCTTTGGGCCTTGAACAAAGATGTGGCGTACCGAGTCCTGAACGTCATCCAACGTTATCTCCCAGCCTTCGGGGTATTTAAAATATAAACCATCTTGATCAAAGATCTGAGAAGGGATTTCAGTGACAGCCTTAATCAATTCAGCCTGCTGTTGTTTTTCTTTTTCTGCCTGATCTACACGCTCACAGGCCGCAGTAAAAACAGAAATGATGCAAATAAACAACGGGAGGCGTATGTTCATAGAATGCGTCGCTAACCTTGTTTTGACATGATTGGGTAGCAACGATCATACCATGCTGCAAACTCTGTGCTAGCATTTTTTGCGGTTTTTACCACACCTAACTTGTCACCAGAGCGCAAAACGCCAAATACACTACAATCAACAAAATCAGGCTGCTCCCCACCGTAGAAGGGTTTGCCGGCAACGCCTTGTTTAACCCAATGGTCAAGGGCACTTAGGAATTCAGCTTGCGCGTTCTCTATGGCATATTTCTTTTTAAGGCGTTTTGACACTCTGGGCATTACCACGGAGCCGCCGAGGCGAATGAAAATCGCTTTATACCAAGGGTATTGTTCAGTTTTCATGATTTGCCCAAAGTTACGCCATGACGTTTTGAAATTAGGGTGGATCAGCGGCGTAAGATAGTGCACCAGCGTTTGATCAACCCAATCCGTCCAGGTTTTGCTATCAGCATTTTTTGGTGCATGCGCATAATTGTCATTGATGTAGTCGACTATCGTGGCTGACTCGACGATTACCCTATCGTCATCTTTAAGTACCGGGACTTTTTTATGGTCAGTAAACTCCAGCCCTTTCATGCCCATCGGATTAATTTCAACCGTTTCATAAGGCTGATTGGCATAGTTTAGAAGTGAGCGAACCTTCCAGCAAAAAGGACAAGAATTGAATTGGTAGAGAGTGAGCATAGTGAAACTGATCTGTTATGAGTTACGTTGACGCACAGCCTCATACAAAACTACGCCCGTTGCAACCGAAACATTCAGGCTCGAAACCGAACCGGCCATTGGAATAGAGATAAGATGATCACACGCTTCCTCGGTAAGCCGGCGTAAACCTTTATCTTCAGCACCCATGACGATCGCGGTAGGGCCACTAAAGTTTGCTTGATAAAGTGCTTGATCAGTTTTGTCGCTGGTGCCGGTAATCCATACACCAGCATCTTTTAGCAGCTGTAGCGTGCGGGCCAAATTGGTCACTTGCACAAAGGGTAGCGTTTCCGCGGCACCTGAGGCCACTTTGCGGGCGGTAGGTGTTAAGCCAGCAGCTTTGTCTTTGGGAGCAATCACTGCATCCACCCCAGCACCTTCCGCAGTTCTCAAGCAGGCACCTAAGTTATGTGGATCGGTCACGCCATCCAAAACCAGTAGCAATAATGGCTTGGTGGCGTTGGTAACCATTTCGAACAAGTCATTTTCTGAAGCGACATCCTGCGCAATATACTCTGCCACAATACCTTGATGCTGGCGGCTGCCCGTCATGCGGTCCAGCGCAGAAGCCGTGGTATTCTCTACCTTTAAACCGAGCTTTTCGGCACGAGCCAATAGCTTATCAATCCGTGGATTGCGTTTGTTTTCCGCAACCCACAGTTGAGTAATATTGCTCGCGTCGTGCTCAAGCGCATTATGAACCGAATGCACGCCGTTTAAAAAGGTTTTCATGACTTGCGTTTCTTACGTTTCGGTGCTTTTTTATCCTTGCCTTTCTTAGGTTTAACACCCACTTTGGCTTTGTCCTTTTTGGACGTCTTACCTGTTTTCTTGCTGTTTGATTTTTTAGGCTTGCGTTTGCCGTCATCGCCAGCAGAGCCAGGCAGGGTAAAGTCGATCTTGCGATCGTCCAAATCAACCCGCGCTACCTGAATGGTAATAGGGTCGCCAAGGCGGAAACTACGGCCCGAACTTTCTCCGGTCATGCGGTGCAGCATCGGGTCAAAGCGGTAGTAATCGCTCTTTAGAGAGGTTACATGGACCAAGCCCTCCACATAAATGTCTGTTAGTTCAACAAACAAACCAAAGCCAGTCACTGCCGTGATAAATCCGTCGAAAACTTCACCGACTTTATCGAGCATGTATTCCGCTTTCAACCACGCCATCACGTCTCGAGTCGCGTCATCAGCCCGTCGTTCAGTCATAGAGCAGTGCTCGCCAAGCTCAGCCATGTCGCTGGCAGAGTAGGTATAGTTCTCGACTTTATTGCCTTGGATAAGATGACGAATCGCGCGGTGCACCAGCAAATCTGGGTAACGGCGTATTGGCGAAGTGAAGTGTGCATAATCTTTCTGGGCAAGGCCAAAATGACGAGCTGCTTCGGGTTTCTCGGCACTTACCGGACTGTACATGGCACGCGACAAGCTGCGTAACATCACGGTCTGAATTAATGTGGCATCTGCGCGCCCTTGAACACTGGCTAGTAAGCGTGCGTAGTCCTTAGGTTCGGGGCTGTCGCCTCCGGCAAGGCTCAGGCCGATACCGCTTAAGAACTCACGAACTTTTTCGATACTTTCAGTTTTTGGTTCAGAGTGAACACGGTGCAGGGCAGGGATGCGGTTCTTCTTCAGGAAGCGTGCCGCACAAACATTCGCTGCAATCATGCACTCTTCAATCACCTTATGCGCATTGTTGCGCTCAGTCGGTTTTATGGATTGAATCTTACGATCATCACCGAACACAATCTTAGTTTCAGTCGTTTCAAAATCAATCGAGCCGCGCTCATCACGAGCTTTACGCAGTACCTTGTA